>DATLLC010000236.1:0-19642 GCA_035538015.1 Vicinamibacterales bacterium | reverse complement strand
CCCCCACCCCCGCCGCCGCCGTTGACACCGGGTGGCGGGGACCTTGGCTGAGCCCTCCGCGGCCCTGGCCCTGGCTGCCGCGAACCGTCGGATCCTGGACCTTGCACGATCGGAGCCGGGCTCACGCTCGAGCCTCGTGGCATGTCCACCGGGCTCGCTTCCGTTAGGACGGCGCATCCGGGCGAGGGTCGGCGCATCCTTCGTAAGATCAAGGTCGCACGTTCAGAGTTCAAGACGATCCGGATCGATCGCGAGATAGATCCCAAGATAGATCCCAAGATAGATCACGAGATCAACAGATCTGAAGATCGATCTCCAGATCACCACATCAAGACCTCACAGGATGGGGGATCTATAATCGCCCTTATGTCTGAAATCGATGCCTTGCTGCAGGAGGATCGTTCCTTCGAACCGACGGCCGAGTTCCGCGCGAAGGCTCACGTCTCGGACCCCGAGGTCTACGCCCGCGCGGCGACGGATCCAGAGGCGTTCTGGGCGAACTTCGCCGCGGAGCTCGAGTGGATGCAGCCCTGGTCGCAAGTGCTCGACTGGAATCCGCCCCATGCGCGGTGGTTCGTCGGCGGCAAGCTGAACGTGAGCGTCAATTGTCTGGACCGGCACGTGCGCACGTGGCGGCGCAACAAGGCCGCGTTCATCTGGGAAGGCGAGCCCGGCGATCGGCGCACGCTGACCTACTTCGACTTGTATCGGCAGGTGTGCCAGTTCGCGAACGTGCTGAAGGAGCTCGGTGTTGCCCGGGGCGATCGCGTGGCGCTCTACATGCCGCTCGTCCCCGAGCTGGCCATCGCCATGCTGGCCTGCGCGCGGATCGGCGCCGTTCACTCCGTGGTCTTCGGCGGGTTCTCGGCGGAGTCGTTGCGCGATCGCATCAACGACGCGCAGGCCCGACTGCTCGTCACCGCCGACGGCGGCTACCGCCGCGGCGCGATCGTCCCGCTCAAGCAGATGGCCGATGAGGCGTTGCTCGAGACCCCGAGCATCCAGCACGTGGTCGTCGTCCGGCGCGGCGCCACGGACATCCCCGTGCACATGCGGGAAGGCCGAGACCGTTGGTACCACGAGCTGATGGATGGCGCGGTGCTCGACTGTCCGCCGGAGTCGATGGATGCCGAGGACATGCTCTACATCCTCTACACTTCCGGCACGACCGGGAAGCCCAAGGGCATCGTTCACACGACGGCCGGGTACCTGCTCGGCACCTACGCGACGACCAAATGGGTCTTCGACCTGAAAGACGAGGACGTCTACTGGTGTACCGCTGACATCGGCTGGGTTACCGGACACAGTTACGTCGTGTACGGCCCGCTCGCCAACGGCGCCACCGTGGTGATGTACGAGGGTGCTCCGGACTGGCCGCGGAAGGATCGCTTCTGGGAGATCGTGGAGCGCTACGGCGTCACCATCTTCTATACGGCGCCGACCGCGATCCGGGCGTTCATGCGCTGGGGCACCGATTGGCCAGCGGGCCACGACCTGTCCTCATTGCGCGTGCTCGGGTCGGTGGGCGAGCCCATCAACCCGGAAGCCTGGGTCTGGTATCACGTCCACATCGGCGCCGCCCGCTGTCCGGTTGTGGACACGTGGTGGCAGACCGAGACCGGTTCGATCCTGATCACCCCGCTGCCCGGGATCACGCGTACCAAGCCGGGTTCGGCGACCCAGCCCTTCCCGGGGATCAGCGCCCGGGTTCTGAACCAGCAGGGCGAGGCGGTGTCGGTTGGCGGCGGACTTCTGGCCCTGACCCGCCCGTGGCCGTCGATGCTCCGGGGCATCTACGGCGATCCCGATCGCTACGTCCAGCAGTACTGGAGCCGCTGGTCGAAGGACCTGTACTTCACAGGCGATGGCGCGAAGCTCGATGAGGACGGCTATTACTGGCTGCTCGGCCGCGTCGACGATGTGTTGAACGTCGCGGGACACCGGATTGGGACGATGGAAGTGGAGAGCGCGCTGGTGGATCACCCGAAGGTGGCCGAATCCGCTGTGGTCGGCCGACCTCACCAGATCAAAGGCCAGGCCCTGTGCGCCTTCGTGACGGTGAAGGAAGGCGTGCCCCACTCCGAGGCCCTGGCCGACGAGCTGAAAGCCCACGTCGCGCACAAGATCGGGGCGATTGCGAGGCCGGACGACATCATCTTCACGGCGGACCTGCCGAAGACGCGCTCGGGGAAGATCATGCGCCGCCTGCTGCGGGACATCGCCGAGGGCAAGACGCTGGGCGATACCACAACGCTGGCCGACCCGTCGGTGGTGGCGAGGCTTCGCGAGCAATACCAGGAAGAGGCTTAACCCCTCAATTCACTTGAGTCGAGCATCACTCAACACAAGTAGCAGCTGAGGGGTTAGATAGATTCTGGAATCTGTTGATTCGACGATGTGGTGATCGCCACTTGCGCCGGAACTCCCTCAGCCGACCTGACGTCCATATAGACTGATCCCATGCCGCTCATCGAGACCCGAGACTTGTGGAAGACCTACGTGATGGGCGACGAGGAAATCCACGCCCTCAAAGGGGTCTCCATCACCATCGAGCGCGGGGAATATGTCGCGATCATGGGACCGTCGGGCTCGGGGAAATCGACGCTGATGAATCTCATCGGCTGCCTCGATTCGCCGTCCAGGGGCACCTACCTCCTGAACGACAAGGAGGTGAGCCAGATGAACGACAACGAGCTGGCGCGGATTCGTAACGAGGAGATCGGGTTCGTCTTCCAGACCTTCAACCTGCTGCCCCGCGCGACGGCGCTGCACAACGTGGAACTGCCACTGGTTTACGCCGGCATCTCGAAGAAGGAACGACTGGAGCGAGCCAGGGCGGCGCTCGAGAAGGTGGAACTGGCCCCGCGGATGAACCATCGGCCCAACGAGCTCTCGGGAGGCCAGCGACAGCGCGTGGCCATCGCCCGCGCCCTCGTCAACAACCCGTCAATCCTGCTCGCCGACGAGCCGACCGGTAATCTCGATTCCAAGACCGGTGTCGAGATCATGGCGCTCTTCGCCCGGCTGCACTCGGCTGGGAACACCATCATCGTCGTCACGCACGAAGCCGATATTGCGGCCTACGCGCACCGGGTCGTCTCGATACGCGATGGACAGGTGGAGAAAGACTACGCTCAGACGCCGCACGGCCCGACTCCCGCGCACGCGTGATCCTGACCGCGTCCAGGCGACGCCTGGTCGGCATGCCGCCGGCTCAGCTCAAAACCGAACCAGACGAGCGGCGGTGTCGAACTTGCGGAAGTTCCGGTAGCGAGCCTCGCCGAAGCCGTCCCCCCGCACGCTGTCGTAGAACCACTCCTCCATTCGATCGGGCACGATGAGGCCGTGATCCTTGTTGGCCTTGAAATGGACTCGGAGTGTGGTCGGCCGATGGCGTTCCGCGAAGATGAGGCGCGGGTCCTCGAGGCGCACCTCGGCTCGCCACAGCCGGCCGGTTTCGGGCTCGATCCAACCGACGACGCGCGCCATCAAATCGCCGCCGTCCCCGCGCCGGACGATCGAGGGCGTGGAGCCTTCGGTCAGCACCACCATCGCGGTGCGTTGCCCCTCGACCTTGTCGTAGCCTTCGATGCGGATGTCATAGCGCCAGCGGTGCCGGGCCCGCATCAACTCCAGCGGCACGGTCGGGAGGTTTGTCGTGCGCGCCTCGCCGAGGTTGTGCCTGGCGCCGGCCAGCAGCAGCGCGCGCGCCTGCGTGAAGTCGTCCTCGTCCGATCGCAGCAGGACCTCGGTCAGGGTCGGGCCGGGGGCCCGGACGTTCTTGCCGCTGACCGTTCGGACGTCGCGGAACCCGAGCCAGCCTGCCTCGCCAGGCAGGTCGACGAACGCCACCTCCGAGTGGATCTCGCGAGTCACCCTGATGGCATTGACCCCAGACCCGGTGCCGCGCGCGACGTATTGCACCAGCCGCTCCTCGGCGACCATTACGCCGAGCGCGACATGGTAGGTCTCGAAGTAGGCGTCGAGCCTCGACAGGACCTGCTCGGCCGTCGGCGGCGCCTTCTGCTCAGCATCCAGTCCAAGGCTTACCGCGAGAGCCAGACCGCACCCTGCGAGCACACGCCGCAGCATGCGCCTTTATACCGCAGATGTTTACTTGCTCAGGCCACGGAGCGGCAGCGCGCCAACCCGATTCGGCGCGCTCGTCTTGATCTGTGAGCTTGTAACTCTGAGCTTAACCCCTCAGCTCACTTAAGTGGTTGGTCCAACTGATCGCTGAAATAGATGGAAACCGGCACATACGGCCGGGAGTCTGGGCTGATGGCATCGTCAACTCAAGTGAATTGTGGGGTTAGATGGCAGCCCAGTGTCCGTCCGCGATCTGCGCCAGAGGGGCCTCGAGACTGACGCGCGCGGGGTCGAGCTCGATGCGCGTGCGTGGCGCGTCCGGGTCGGTGACCGGTACCGCGGAGAGCAGGGCTTGCGTATAGGCGTGGCGGGGATCCTCGAAGATCCGGGCTGTCTCGCCCATCTCGACGATCCTCCCCAAGTACATCACGGCGACGCGCGTCGAGATGTGCCGCACCAGCCGCAGGTCGTGAGCCACGAACAAGTAGGTGAGCTGCAGTCGCTCCTGCAGATCCATCAGCAGGTTGATCACCTGGGCTTGGATCGATACGTCGAGGGCCGACACCGGCTCGTCGGCGATGATGAACGAAGGGTTCAGCGCCAGCGCTCGCGCGAGGCCGATCCGCTGCCGCTGGCCGCCGCTGAACTCGTGCGGGTAGCGGTCGAGGTGAGCCGGATCGAGACCGACCACGCGGAACAGCTCGGCGACGCGGTCGCGGCGTTCCGATTTCGACCCCATCTTGTGAATGACGAGCGGCTCCTCGACGATCGTGGACGCGCGCAGGCGCGGGTTCAGGGACGAATACGGATCCTGAAACACCATCTGCATGTCGCGACGCGCGGCCCGCATCCGCGCGTTCGAGAAGCCCAGCACGTCCTCGCCGCGAAACAGCACCGCGCCCGAGGTCGGCGCCACCAGCCGCAACATGCAGCGACCGGTGGTGCTCTTTCCGCTGCCCGACTCGCCGACGAGCGCGAAGGTCTCGCCCTCGTCGATGCTGAAGCTCACATCGTCCACGGCGCGCACGACTGTTTTCGGGCGAAACAGTCCGCCCCCACGGGTGAAGTGCTTCACCAGGTGGCGGACCTCGACCAGCGGCATCAGGAGCGAGCCTCGCCGGAAGCCGGCAGCCGTCGGCCGGCGGACGGAAGAGAAACCTCGGCCGCGGGTGCGTGCAGATAGCAGCGCACGAAATGCGCGTCGCCGACCACGGTTTCAGCCGGGAACGCTGTGGTGCACTGCGGCATCCGCGCGCTGCAGCGCGGGGCGAACGAGCACCCGGGCGGCAGCGCGGCCAGGCTTGGCACCGTGCCGTCGATGGCCTTGAGCCGCGAGCCAGCGGCGCCTCCGGGAATGGAGGCGAGCAAGCCGCGGGTGTAGGGATGGGCCGGCGCGCGAAAGATGTCGCGGACCGGCCCTTGTTCGACGATGCGGCCGGCGTACATGATGGCGACGCGATCCGCCGTTTCGGCGATCACGCCGAGGTCGTGCGTGATGAGCAGCAGGCTGACGCCGAACTCGCGCTTCAAGTCGCGCAGCAGCTCCAGGATCTGCGCCTGCACCGTCACGTCCAGCGCCGTGGTCGGCTCGTCCGCAATCACGAGCGGCGGCCGGCAGGCGAGAGCGATGGCCATCATTACCCGCTGGCGCATCCCGCCCGACAGCTGGTGCGGATAGTCGTCGACGCGTTGCTCGGCATCCGCGATCTTCACGGCGCGCATCAGCTCGACCGCGCGAGCCCGCGCCTCCGTGCGTGACGCGAGCCCATGTACTCGCAGTGCCTCGGCGATGTGCGCACCGACCCGCATGACGGGGTTGAGCGCAGCCATCGGCTCCTGGAACACGAAGCCGATGCCCGCGCCACGCACTTGCCGCATCTCCTCCTCGGGCAAGGTCAGGAGGTCGCGGCCCTGGAAGACGACGCGTCCGCCGGTGATCCGGCCGGGCGGCTGCACCAGTCGGATGAGCGAGAACGCGGTGACCGACTTGCCGCTTCCGGATTCGCCGACCAGGCCCAGCGTCTCGCTCGTGCCGATCGAAAACGACACGCCGTTGACCGCCGTCAGCGGTCCCCCCGGCGTCCCGAAACTGGTGGTCAGGTCCTCGACCGACAGCAGCACGTCAGACATCGACGCCCGTTTCTCGATACTCGCCGAAGACGCCGCGCAGGGTGTCCGCGATCTCGCCAACCGTGGCGCGCGCCTCGACGGCCAAGATGATCGGCAGCAAGAGGTTGTCCGGTCCGCGTGCCGCGGCGCCAACAGCGTCCAGCGCCGAACGCCATGCCGACTGATCGCGGCTCTGGCGCACGGCCCGGACGCGGGCGACCTGCTGCCGCTCGATCTCGGGGTCGAGCTGGAACACCTCTACCCGAGAGCCCTCCTCGGTCTGATAGCGGTTCACGCCGACGACCACGGCGGCACCCTCGTCGATGGCGACTTGCGCCTTGTAGGCGGAGTCCTGTATCTCGCGCTGGATGTAACCCGCCTCGATGGCAGCCAGGGTGCCGCCCATGGCGTCGATGCGCTTCAGCATGTCCCTGGCGCCCTGCTCGATGTCGTTCGTACGCCGCTCGATTTCGTAGGCGCCCGCGCAAGGGTCGATGGTGTTCGCCACACCCGATTCGTGCGCGATGATCTGCTGCGTCCGCAGGGCAATGCGCGCCGAGTCCTCCGTCGGCAGCGCCAGCGCTTCGTCCCGGCCGTTGGTGTGCAGCGACTGAGTGCCGCCGAGCACGGCCGCCATCGCCTGCAACGCCACGCGCACGATGTTATTGTCGGGCTGCTGTGCAGCTAGCGTGGAGCCTGCCGTCTGCGTGTGAAAGCGCAACTGCAGCGCGCGCGGGTGGGTCGCCCCGAAGCGCTCGCGCATGAGACGGGCCCAGAGCCGCCGCGCGGCTCTGTACTTCGCGACCTCCTCGAGGAGGTCGTTGTGGGCGTTGAAGAAGAAGGAGAGGCGCTGGCCGAGGGCGTTGACGTCCATGCCCGCGTCCACCGCGGCTTGCACGTAGGCGATGGCGTTGGCAAAGGTGAACGCCACCTCCTGGACTGCCGTCGATCCCGCCTCGCGGATGTGGTACCCGCTGATCGAGATGGTGTTCCACTGCGGCACCTCGCGCTCGCAGAACGCGAAAATGTCCGTGACGATGCGCAGCGAATGCGCGGGCGGATAGATGTAGGTGCCACGCGCGACGTACTCTTTGAGGATGTCGTTCTGGATGGTGCCCGACAACTGCCGGGCCGGCACCCCCTGCCGCCTGGCCACCGCCACGTACAGCGCCAGCAGGATGATGGCGGTGGCGTTGATGGTCATCGATGTCGACACCCGGTCCATCGGGATCCCGCTGAAGAGCGTGGCCATGTCGTCGATGGAATCGATGGCAACGCCGACGCGGCCGACTTCGCCCGCGGCCAGCGCCGCATCCGAGTCGTAGCCAATCTGGGTGGGGAGGTCGAACGCCACGCTGAGCCCGGTGACGCCCTGGGACAACAAGTAGCGATAACGCTGGTTGGATTCCGCGGCCGTCCCGAACCCGGCGTACTGCCGCATCGTCCACAGCCGGCCCCGGTACATCGTCGGCTGGATTCCCCGAGTGAACGGGAAGGAACCGGGGTATCCGAGGTCGCGGGTGGGGTCGCAGCCCTCCAGGTCGGCCGCCACGGCGTATTGCCGGGGCGCCTGCGGGAAAGACATGGCCGGCATTGTAATGCCGCCCGCGGCTCGGTCTTTCGCCCAACCTCCGCGGGGGGCTTGGGGACGCCGAACCCAAGCTCCAAGTTACAGAAAAAACACTACTTATTGTGGCGTTCGGCCTTGACAGCCACAATTTGCATTCCTAGAATGACTGCGAATCCCCAGTCGAATATCCCGCCCAATGAAGATGTTGCGCCGACACCGACCCGCCGCCCGGTGGTCACCTGTCGGCATCCGCCGCCGGTGCCCAGCCGGGTGGCCTCAGGGTGATGAGGGGCCCTCTCATGGATGACATGGTCAACCGGTTCGCGCGCGAGCTTGCCGACGCCATCGCGGCCGCCGTCTCGAACAACGCCGAGGTGGAGGCGTGCCGTGAGCGGGCTCGTGCCGCCGGGTACGAAATGAAGGTGAACCTTGAAGCCGTCGTCGGCTTCGTCAACCGCGGCCCCGCCGCCGAGGGGCAGGCCGTACCCGCCCGCGTTGGCGCAACAGCCAAGGCGACGGTGCCCCGAAAGCCCTACGAGATGACCGTGAACGATCGACGCTTCCTGCGGTCGCTGCGCATCGCGGCGGAGGAAGCGAAAGTCGAGGAAGCCAACTAGCGCCCTGACGCCTGGTTGGCCACGGCGGCCGCGGCCTTCTTTGCCGCCTCCGGATCGCCCAGATAGCCACTTCGCACCGGGTTGAGCGAGGCGTCCAGTTCGTAGACGAGCGGGATGCCCGTGGGGATGTTCAATTCGACGATCTGCTCGTCCGAGATGTCGTCGAGGTACTTCACCAGCGCGCGCAGCGAATTGCCATGCGCGGCAATCAGAACCCGCTGTCCCTTCGTGATCGCCGGTGCGATCGCGCTGTGCCAATACGGGAGGAAGCGCGCCACCGTGTCTTTCAGCGATTCGGTGAGCGGCAGTTCTGACGGCGCGAGGCTGGCATAGCGCCGATCGCGTGACGGGTGCCGTTCGTCGTCGGGCGTGAGCGCCGGCGGCGCGATGTCGTAGGCGCGGCGCCAGATCTTCACCTGCGCCTCGCCATGCCTGGCTGCGGTTTCCGCCTTGTTCAGCCCCTGCAGCGCGCCGTAGTGGCGCTCGTTCAGGCGCCAGCTCCGCTCCACGGGAATCCAGAGCTCGCCCAACTCGTCGAGCGCGATCCAGCAGGTGCGAATCGCGCGCGTCAGCACGCTGGTGAACGCGAGGTCGAAGGCGTAGCCCTCCTGCTTCAGCAACCGTCCCGCCGCCTGGGCCTCGTCGCGCCCCTTCTCGCTGAGGTCGACATCGGTCCACCCGGTGAAACGGTTCTCCTTGTTCCAGGTGGACTCGCCGTGGCGGAGCAATACAACCTTGTGCATGGTGTCCTCAATACCGGAACACGAAGGTCACGAAGGGGCACACGAAGATCACGAAGGGGAACACGAAGAACACGAAGGGGTACCACAAAGGTCACGAAGTTCGGCCTCTGGTGCTGATTCGTGCCTCCTTCGTGCTCTTCGTACCTCCTTCGTGTTCTTCGTACCTCCTTCGTGTTCTTCGTGTCTCCTTCGTGCCCTTCGTGCCTCCTTCGTGCCCTTCGTGTCACTGCAGCTGTTTCACCGCCGCTCGGCCGGCGTACTTCGCCGCCGAACCGAGCTCCTCCTCGATGCGGAGCAACTGGTTGTACTTGGCCACGCGGTCGCTGCGGGACGCAGAGCCGGTCTTGATCTGGCCGGCGGCGGTGCCGACCGCGAGGTCCGCGATCGTCGAGTCCTCGGTTTCTCCCGACCGGTGGGAGATGACGCTGCGGTAGGCCGCGGCGCTGGCCATGGCAATGGCGTCCAGGGTTTCGGTGACCGTCCCAATCTGATTGAGCTTGACGAGTAGTGCGTTGCCCACGCCCTCGTCGATGCCCCTGCGGAGGATCGCGGGATTGGTGACGAACACGTCGTCGCCGACAAGCTGCACCCTGTTCCCTATCTCCCTCGTCAGCATCGCCCAGCCGCGCCAATCCTGCTCGGCGCAGCCGTCCTCGATCGAGATGATCGGATACTGCCGGCACCAGTCGACGTAGAGCGCGACCATGCCCTCGGAATCACGGGCTGGTTCGCCCGACTTGTGGAACTCGTATCGGCCGTTGCCCGCCCAGAACTCGCTCGACGCGACGTCCAGCGCGACGTACACGTTCTCACCGGCCCTGGCGCCGGCCTTCCCGATCGCTTCGAGCACGACCTCCACCGCCTCGCGATTGGATTTCAGGTTGGGGGCAAAGCCGCCCTCGTCACCGACGCCTGTCGACAGGCCGCGGACCTTGAGGATGGATCGCAGCGCATGGAAGATCTCAGTACCTGCGCGCAGGCCTTCCTTGAAGGACGCGAAGCCGACCGGCATGACCATGAACTCCTGGAAGTCCACGTTGGAGTCGGCGTGCGCGCCGCCGTTCAGGATGTTCATCATCGGCACCGGCAGCGTGTAGCCGCCGGTGTTGCCGGCCAGGTGCGCGATGTGCGCGTACAGGGGCCGGCCCGCCGCCGCGGCGTCGGCCTTGAGGGCAGCCATGGACACGCCCAGGATGGCATTGGCCCCCAGGCGGCCCTTGGTGGGCGTGCCGTCCAGCGCGATCATCACCTCGTCGAGCGCGCGGATCGACGCGAACGTCTTGCCGACGACGGCGCTCGCCAGTTCGCCGTTGACGTGCGACACGGCCCTGGTAACACCCTTACCCAGATACCGGCCCTTGTCGCCATCGCGAAGCTCGAGGGCCTCGCGCTGGCCCGTGGAAGCGCCCGACGGCACGGCGGCACGCCCCCGCGCGCCGCCTTCCAGTGCGACGTCCACTTCGACCGTCGGGTTGCCACGAGAGTCGAGCACTTCGCGTCCACGCACCTCGGTAATTGTCACGTCTGCCTCTCCGCGCGAGACGGAACACAAAAGTCACGAAGAAGGCACGATGATCACGGGCGATCTGACTAGACCAACGGAAATCGCGCCCGCGATGCTCCGTGTGAGCGATCGTGTCTTGCTCTCGTTCCTGCTTCGTGCTCTTCGTGTCGCCTTGCGTATCCTTGGTGTTTTCGTTCGCGCTATCCCCGGCGGTCTGCTTCCGCCTCCAGCTGCAGCGCCGCGTCGTCGATGGGGCCGATCAGCGGTTCCTCGCCGGCGGCGACGACCACGACGCCGCCGTCGCTCACCGTGTGCCGGCGGCGGTCCTGCTCCAGATCGTATCCAATGCGCGCGCCGCGTGGGATGTGGACGTCACGGTCGATGATCGCGCGCCGGATCAGCGCATGCCGGCCCACGCGCACCCCCGGCATCAGGATTGACGACTCGATCTGGCAGAAGCTGTGCACCCGCACGTTCGGACAGAGGATGCTGCCATGGATGCGGCTGCCCGAGACGATGCAGCCATGTGAAATCAGTGAATCCTGCGCCTCGCCGCGCCGCCAATCCTCGGCGAAGACGAACTTGGCGGGGGGCGCCTGCGGCATGTAGGTGCGGAGCGGCCACTCCGGATCGTACAAATTGAACTCCGGGTTGACCTGGCAGAGATCCATGTTGGCCTCGAAATACGCGTCGAGAGTGCCGATGTCGCGCCAGTACTTCGCCGCCTTCTTGTTTTCGTCGTAGAAAGGATACGCGTACATCCGCCCGCTGGGAATGAGCGAGGGGATGATGTTCTTGCCGAAATCGTGCTGGCTGGCGGGATCCGCGGCGTCGGCGTCGAGCGCCCGCACCAGGACATCGCTGTTGAACACGTAGATGCCCATCGAGGCCAGGGCCATGTGCGGCTGCCCCGGCATCGAGGGCGGGTCCTGGGGCTTCTCGGAAAAACCGGTCACACGTTCCGTGTCGTCGACCGCGACAATGCCGAAGCGGCGGCCGTCTTCGACCGGTACTTCGATGGCGGCCAGGGTGACGGTGGCGTCCTTCTCCTGGTGAAACCGCATCATCTTCAAGTAGTCCATCTTGTAGACGTGATCACCGGCCAGGACGACGACGTACCGAGGCTCTTCGCGCACGATCGAATAGAGGTTCTGATAGACGGCGTCGGCGGTGCCCTGATACCACTGCTCGCCGACGCGCTTCTGCGGCGGCAGGATTTCGACGAACTCGCCGAGCTCTTCGGAGACGATGCTCCAACCCTGGCGGATGTGGCGGTTGAGCGAGAGCGACTTGTACTGCGTGGCGATGTAGACGCGCCGGAGGCCAGAGTTGATGCAATTACTGAGGACGAAATCGATGATGCGGTACGGGCCACCGAAGTAGACCGCCGGTTTGGCGCGATCGCGGGTCAACGGGGCGAGGCGTTCGCCGACCCCTCCCGCGAGCACGATGACCAGCACCTCTTCGGAGCGCATCGGCCCTGATTATATGGTGGCGGGTCCGGCCGCCCGAAACCTCAACAATCGCAAGGTGTTGCCGGGTTTGACTTCACCCGCGGAGGCCCCCTATGATCGGGTTTTCATGTCTGGGGAATCGTGGGTAGGGAGCCGTTCGTTCAGGAGACCTTGATGATGGTCATTCGCCGTGTCGTCGCCCTCGCCGTTGCGGTCGCCCTGTCGGGCACATTCGCGCTGGCGCAGTCGGCCAAGCCCGATACCAAGAAGCGAAGCAAGCAGGAGCAGCAGGAGATCGAGGCGATCGTCAAGGTCGTGGATGGCGTGATGGCCGGGCAACCGGCGCCCACCGACATCCAGTTGACGATCACGCCGTTCTTTCTCAAGTCGCAGGAGCAGCGCACCTTCGTGCCCTTCATCCTCGACGTGAAAGGGGCGCCTGCGTCCGACGCGGCGATGTACGTGCGGGTAGTGAACCCGGCTGACAAGCCTGACCCCAAGGGCAAGAAGGTCGAGTACCCCTGGGACGACATCCATTTCATTCCTGCCGCGCAGCTGACCAGTGGCAAGCTCAACCGCGTGTTCATGGCTGCGCCCGGCACCTACGACGTGTACCTCGCGATGAAGGAGCGCCTTTCGGAGAAGGCGCCGAAGACGCAGACCGCGAAGATGGGCGTGCTGAAGCAGTCGATCACGGTGCCCGACTTCCAGAACGGCGAGATCAACACCAGCTCGCTGCTCATCACCGACAAGGTGAACATGCTGAGCGCGCCGGTCAGCGCCGACGAAGCGCGCGAGCGTCCGTTCGTTTTCGGCGCGCAGGAGCTCATCCCAGCGGCCGACATGGACTTCACGAAGGCCGAGGAGCTCTCGATCTTCTTCCAGGTGTACAACCCCGGTTTGGATCAGGCGGGCAAGCCCAACATCTTGATGGAGTACGAGTTCCACAAGAAGGAAGGCGAGGCGGAGAAGTTCTTCAACAAGACGAATCCGCAGACGGTGAGCGCCGCCAACCTGCCCCCGCAGTTCGATCCCGCAAAATTCCCAGTGCCGGGAGGAATTACGGTCCCGCTGGCCAGCTTCGGCGAGGGCCAGTATCGGCTCGCCATCAAGATCAGCGACAAGGTCTCGGGCAAGGTTTTGACACGCGACGTGAACTTTACGGTCAAGGCATCGTAAACTGTAGGCACTCCCTGACCCCCCCGACAGCGCCCGGGGGCGGCCATCGGCACAATTATGGGCTATCGTGGTCGCCTGATCCTCCCGGCGTTGACCTTGAGCCTCCTGGCAGCGGGTCCGGGTCCCGCCCTCGCGCAAGCCCCCCTGCGCCAGGCCGAGCGCATCACCGAACTGGCCGCCATCAGCACGGGACAGATCGTCGGTCAGGTCCACGACGAGGGTGGCAATCCCATTGAAGGCGTGGTGGTTTCGGCCCTGGGGTCGGCCAACGCCTTCGCCGTGTCGGACAAACTCGGACAATTCTCGTTACGACAGCTCCCACCAGGCCCCTATCTCGTTCGAGCGCATCGGGAAGGATTCCTCACGGTTCGCGGCACCATCGTCGAGGTCCGCCCGTCGTCACGCACGCCGTCCTCGCTGACCATGCACCGCGAAGGCGCGGCCTCCGCTCCTCGGGTCACGGAGGCCAGCCTAGGCACGACGGCAGTGGCCGCCGCCCCCGGGCCGGAGGACGAGACGGAAGAGCGAAGCGAGACCAGCCTGGCCTGGCGCCTCCGCCACATGAAGCGGAGCATCCTGCGGGATACCGACACGATGGCGGTGCTCCCGCCCGAGGACTTCTCGTTCACTGATCCGTTCGAGTTCCTCGGACGGGCGGTGGAGCAGTCGGCCCGAGCCGCCGGAGCCCTGTTCGCGGACATTTCACTGGATGGGCAGGTCGACCTGCTGACGACCGGCGCGTTCGACAGCCCCACCGAACTGTTGCAGATGGATCGGACGCGCAGCGTGGCGTTCTTCTCGGTCGGGTCGAACGTTGGCGATCATGGGGCGTGGGCGGTGCGGGCCGCCATGAATCAGGGCGACCTCAACTCGTGGATTCTCGCGGGCAGCTACGCTGCGCGCGCGGGCGTGCCGCACCGCTACGAGGCGGGCATGTCCTACAGCTTGCAGCGTTACCAGGGCGGCAACACCGCCGCCCTTGCCGCGCTGCCGGATACGGCGCGCAACGTCGGCGCGGTGTTCGCCTACGACGAGTGGGCCCTCTCGCCACGCCTCACGGTCGGCTACGGGGCGAATTTCGCCTACTACGACTACCTCGTCGAACCGTCGCTGCTCAGCCCGCGGCTCACGGCGAGCTACAGGGTCACTCCGGTGTGGCGCGTGCGCGGCCTGGCCGCCCGGCAGTTGAGCGCACCCGGCGCGCAGGAGTTCCTGCCGCCGACGCGGGCCTCATGGCTGCCGCCCCAGCGGACCTTCTCTTCGCTGTCGCGTGAGAGCTTCCACACACAGGCCCTCGAGCACTATGAAGTGGGTGTCGATCGCCTGCTGTACGGCGCGACTATTGGCGTGCGCGCGTTTCGCCAGCAGGTCGACGATCAGATGGTCACGCTGTTCGGCTTGCGTCAGCCCGACGGCCCTGCCGAAGCGCTCGGGCATTACTACGTGGGCACGGTGGGCGATGCCAATATCGACGGTGTCGGTCTGTCGGTGTCGCACGCGCTCACCGCGAATGTTCGTGGTTCGGTGGAGTATTCCTTCGCGACCGCCCAATGGACGGATGGCCCGCCAAGGGCGGACGCGATCCAGCTGGCGCGCTTCACGCCGGCGGTCCTTCCCACGTCGGAACGCGAGCACATTCACGACCTGATGACCTCGATCGAAACCGAGGTCCCGCAGACGGCGACGCGCGTGGTCTTGTTTTATCGGGTCAACAACGCCTTCGTGAAGGCCGAGGGCGCCGAGGAGGTGCGGGGACTCGACGGGCGCTTCGAGCTGCAGGTGAACCAGTCCCTGCCGTTCATGAACTTCATGCGCTCGCAATGGGAGATGCTGGTGGCGGTTCGCAACATGTTCAACGAAACCCTCCCGGGCGCCTCCATCTACAACGAGATCCTCGTTGTCCGGCCGCCCAAGCGGCTCGTCGGCGGCCTCACCGTCCGGTTCTAGCGTCGGCCTCGCTCATCCCACGCATCATCGGCTCCGATGGGGCAATGGCAGCCTCGGTTGTGGACTGGAGTCCGCCACCATCATTGAGGCTCCGTGGCGTTGGATCGCTCCGACGAACTTTTGAATTAGGCCGTGGACTTCTGATACCTTTCTGCCGCAAACTGTAGTTGACAGAATAACTTAGAGCTGTTTGCGAGCTCGCGCCACTGGTATACGGTTTGCTGCGTTATCGCCGGAAGATTCTGTTTTGACCTCCGAGACCCGGTTCTCGTACGAGTTGCCACCGTTCGGCTCCGCGCGCCCCCTGGATTGGCGGCACACGCTGCTGCCCGTGTTCGTTACGGTCTGCCTCCTGGTCTTCGGTATCGCCAACGTTGTCTCCCGCGCGACGTCCCGCGAGGTGGAAGACGGGGTGCTGTGGGTCGAGCGCTCCGCCGGTGTGGTTGCCGCCGAAGTCGCGGCACCCTCGGCCGCCGAACGCGCCGGCATTCGGCCGGGCGACATCCTGCTCGCCATCGACGGCCAGCCCGTCGAGCAACGCAGTCACGTGCTGGCCGTGCAGCAGCATGCCGAGCCGAACGAGCGTCATGTCTACACGCTGCTCCGCCTGGGCTCGCGTGAGATCGCGCAGGTACAGCTGGCGCCGCTGCCGGATGGCGCGGGCCTGCTCTACTATCTTCTGGCCGCCGTCGGCGTCTTCACGCTCCTCGTCGGCGCCGCGGTTCGGGCCCGGCGCCCGGGCGACCAGGCGACCTTACACTTCTTCTGGCTGTCGGTGGCGTTCTTCGGCGTCCTCGCCTTCTCGTTCAGCGGCCGGCTCGACAAGGTGGACTGGGCCTTCTACTGGGCCGACGTGATCGCCCTGCTCCTGCTCCCGCCGCTCTTCCTCCACTTCGCGCTGGAGTTCCCCGAGCGGCCGCACCAGTACGGGTACGCTGCGCTGCTCGCACGCTGGCTGCCGGCCATCTACCTCCCCGCCGCCGTGCTCGGCCTGACCCGCGTGGTGGCCCTGGTCCGCGCCGGGATCGACCCGGCGTACTTCGTGCGCCTGGTCGCGTTGCTGGATCGGCTCGAGTTGCTCTACCTCGCCGCCTTCCTGACGGCCGGCCTCGTCGTGCTCGTCCGCGCGCTGGTCCGGACGCGTTCGGTCACGGTGAAGCGCCAGTTGCGGTGGATCGTCTGGGGCACGGCGCTGGGCGCGATGCCGTTCGCGCTCGGCTACGCCATCCCGTTTGCCTTCGGTGTCGAGCCGTCGCTTCCGATGGAGCTCTCGGCCGTCCCGCTCGGCTTCATCCCAGTAGCGTTCGCCTCCGCCATCGTCCGATACCGGCTGATGGACGTCGAGATCATCCTCAAGCGCCTGCTCGTGTACACCTCCGCGGTGGCCGCGAGCGTCGTGATCTTCGTCCTCATACTCAAGACCTCTGGCGGGTCGTTCATCCAGGGGGAATCGGACCAGCGCTGGGTGATTGCGTTCCTGGCGACAATCGTCGTGATCCTGCTGGCCAGGCCGGTCAAGGACGGACTCCAGCGCGCCATCGACCGGGCGTTCTATCGCGATCGGTATGACTACCGTCAGGCGCTGGTCGAGTTCGCACGCGACCTCAGCTCGGATCTGGTACTCGACCGTCTGGCCGAACGACTGGTGACGCGCGTTGGCGAGACCATCGAGCTGGACGCGATGGCGTTTCTCATCGCGTCAGAGCGGGGCGATTTCGAGCCGCTACACGTCTACGGGCTCGAGGGCGGCGTCCCTCGCCTGCTGGCTGCGTCGGGCATTGGCGGACGGGTTGCCGCCGGCGATCCTGTGCGGCTCGACGATCCACTGGCCGCGACGCGGTTCACCGCCGAGGAGATCGAGTTCTGGCGCGACGCCGGGATCTATTACTTCGTGCCGTGTGTCTCGAAGGGGTCCGCGGTCGCGGTCCTGGTCCTCGGCCGCCGCGAGAGCGGTGAGCCGCTCACCAGCGAGGACCTGAGCCTGGTCACGGCAGTGGCCAGTCAGGCCGGCGTCGCCATCGAGAACGGCCGCCTCTATCGCCAGCTCCACCTCAAAGCGTCCGAGCTCGATCGGCTCAGTGCGTTCAACGAGAACATTCTCGAATCGCTCGACGACGGGTTGATGGTGCTGGGGCTGGATGGCCGCGTGATTCGGTGGAACCAGGCGCTCGAACAGCTGTACGGGCCGACGCGAGAGGACGCGCTCGGCCGGCCGGTGGAGCAGCTCTTCGATGCCGTCGTTGCCGGCGTGCTCCATCGCCAGCGCCGCGATCATCCCGAGGGCGCCACCGCGTTCCGCGTCCCTCTGAAGGGCCGCGCCGGCCGCGAAGCGGTACCCCTGCTGGTCAACATCACGACCGTCCCGCTCCAGCCCATGGGACTCACACTGCCGGCTTCCGGCAGCATCGTCATCTTCGAGGACATCACCGAGCGGACGCAGCTCGAGGAGCAGCTGCGCATCTCGGAGAAGATGGCATCGCTCGGCCTGTTGGCCGCGGGGGTGGCCCACGAGGTGAACACCCCGCTCACCGGCATCTCCAGCTACACCCAGATGCTGCTCGAACAGGCGGATCCGCAGGATCCGCGGACGGCCGTCCTGGAGAAGATCGAAAAGCAGACCTTCCGCGCGGCCCGCATCGTCAACGGATTGCTGCACCTGTCTCGCAGCAATGCCGGCGATGCATCGGAGCGCACCCGGGTCGATGTCAACGCCGTCATCGGGGATGTGCTGTCGCTGCTCGAGCACCAGTTCCAGAAGGGCAGCGTGAAGATTCGCCGCGAGCTGACGCCGGGCGAGGTGCGGGTCGTGGGCTTCGAGTTCAAGCTCCAGCAGGTGTTCCTCAACCTGTTTCTCAATGCCCGCGACGCGATGCCGAGCGGGGGATGGCTGACGATTTCGACTCGGGTCGAGGGCGACGAGGCGGTGGCCGAGGTGTCGGACACTGGCGCCGGCATCGAGGCCGAACATCTCGACCGCATCTACGACCCGTTCTTCACGACCAAGCCCATCGGCCACGGCACCGGCCTGGGCCTTTCGATCACCTACGGCATCGTGCGCGAGCACGACGCCTCGATCCAGTGCCAGAGTGCCCCTGGTCAGGGCACGCGCTTCACCCTGCGCTTCAGGTTGGCGCAGCCCGACGCGCAGCTGGCGGCGATGTAGGCGCCTCGAATCGGCGCCGGAGCACGCGGTATGCGGCGGAACGGATCAGTTCTCGTCATCGACGACGAAGAGGTCATGCGGGACATCCTCCAGACTCTGCTGGAGCGGGAGGGGTACGCTGTGCGCCTGGCCGCCTCAGGGCAGGAGGGGCTTGATCTCGCCCGCGCCCTGCCCTTCGACGCCGTCATCGTCGACGTCATGATGCCCGGCATCGACGGGCTCGAGGTGCTGGACGCGCTGAAGAAGCAGGACGATGGCCTGCCGGTCCTGATGATCACCGCCTACGCGTCGATGGATACGGCCATCAAGGCGATGAAGCTCGGAGCCTTCGACTACATCACCAAGCCCTTCAAGAACGACGAGGTGCTGGTCGTGCTGCAGAACGCGATCGAGCACCGGCGGCTGCGGGACGAGAACACCCACCTGAAGGGTGACGCGGCCCGGCGCCACCACAAATTCTCCGGCATCATCGGGCGCAGTCCGAGGATGACCCAGGTCTTCGAGCTGATCGTCCAGGCCGCGCCCAGCCGTTCCACCATCCTCATCACCGGCGAGAGCGGAACGGGCAAGGAGTTGGTGGCGCGCGCCATCCACGTCAACTCGTCGCGGTCCGACAAGTCATTCGTGACGGTCAATTCCGGTAACCTGCCACCCGATCTACTGGAATCCACCCTCTTCGGCCACGTCAAGGGGGCATTCACCGGGGCGGTCTACCCGAAGAAAGGGCTGTTCGATCTCGCGGACAAGGGCAGCATCTTCTTCGACGAGATCGGCAACATCCCCATCGAGACACAGGCCAAGCTGCTGCGGGTCATGCAGGAACGCGAGTTCATGCGGCTGGGCGGGATGGAGACCATCAAGGTCGACGTGCGCATCATCGCGGCCACCAACGTGGATCTCCGGCGAGAGATGGATGACGGACGGTTCCGCGAAGATCTCTTCTACCGGCTTCACGTGATCAGCATCGAGCTGCCGGCGCTGCGCGATCGGCGTGACGACGTCCCGCTGCTGGTCCAGCATTTCCTGGAGAAATACGCGGAAGAGAACGGCCGCCCCCCGCTCGAGCTGGCGCCGGAGGCCCTCGACCAGCTGATGGAGTACGACTGGCCGGGCAACGTGCGCGAGCTCGAGAACGTGATCGAGCGGGCGGTCGTGCTGAGCAGCGGGACGCGCATCGGCGCCGACCGCATCCCCGAGCACGTTCGCAAGGCGCCGCGGTTCCAGCTCCCTCACGTGGTCATGCCGGCGGAAGGCGTATCGCTGAAGG
>DATLLC010000235.1:0-17913 GCA_035538015.1 Vicinamibacterales bacterium | reverse complement strand
GGTAGGTGATGGTCTTGTCCTCCACTTCGTCCGCCATCAGCGCCGTCCCGTAGAACACGGCGAGGACGGGAACGATGAAGCGGAGGAACAGCATCCAGATCATCACGCCGAAAACCGCGATGCCGCCGACTGCGCGTCCGTTCACGCGGAGCGCCGTCATCCCGAAGACGTCCAGCGCCCGAACGATGAGAGCAAGCAGGACTGGCCCGCCGACCACGAGCGCCATGAAGATGGTGCGGCGCGACCACAGCATCTCACCAAGCGACAAGTCGAAGACGCGGCGCGCGGCGCCCCAGAAGCCCATCTTCATTGTTTCACCAGGTATCGGAAGACAGCCTGCAGGTTGTCGTCGGGCGACTGCACCTCCTCGATGACCCCGGCCTCCCCGCTCGCCGCCAGGTCGGTCAGCCGTGCATAGAAGCTGTCGGGGCGGCTCGTCTCCACGACGACCGCTCCGGGCTCGAACCGCAGGCTCAGCACATCGTCCTCGGCGAGGAAGCGACGGGCGAGTTCGCGTGGGTGACTGCCGCGGACGTAAACGGTGTGCGGGTGAGTGTCGATGAGATCGCGGATCTGGTGGACGTTGCCTTCGGCGACGATACGACCGTTGTTGATGAGGAGGATGTTCGACGTCATCGACTCGATCTCGTGCAGGATGTGGCTCGAGACGATGATGTGGCGGCCGGCGCGGGCCCATTCCTTGATCAAGCGAATCGTCTTGCGCCGCATCAGCGGGTCCATGCCAGACAAGGGCTCGTCGAGAATCAGGAGCGCCGGGTCGTGCACGAGCGCCTGGGCGAGCTTCACCCGCTGGCGCATGCCCTTGCTGTAGGCACCGATCTTCTTGTCTGCCGCGTCGAGCAGGTGCACCTTGTCGAGCGCCTGCCGCGCGGCCTCCAGCGATTCGCGTTCGCCCAGGCCATTCAGGCGGACCAGCGCCGTCACCCACTCGAGGCCGGTCATCCGATCGTAGAACGCATCCTGCTCGGGACAGAACCCGATGCGGGCGAAGATACCCGGATTACCCCAGATCGGCTCGCCGAGCACGCGAATCGTGCCCTGGCTCGGCTTCAGCTGCCCGGTCATCAGCTTCATGAAAGTGCTCTTGCCCGCGCCGTTCGGGCCGAGCAGGCCGGTGACGCCCGGCGGGATGGCGACGGTCACGTCGTTGAGGCCGCTCACCTGGCCGTACCACTTGGACAGATGCTCGGCCTGCACGAGCGTCGGGCTGGCGACCGGCCGGGCCCCAGCCTGAGCGCCCTCGACGATCGGAACGTCGGTCCCTGCGCCCAAGGGCCGATCTCCGACGTCAGAAGTGGCCAACGTCACGTGACGATCTCCACGCCCTTCACGCGACGGGCCAGGATGAATCCGGAGACGGCGATCAGCGCGACCACCGTCAGCCCCGCCGCCGTCGGCGAGAGCTCGTAGCGGGGCTCGAGCCTGAAGATGACGTCGCCCAACTGCTCGAGCGCATCGTTGGGTGAAATCCACGCAAACGAGGTCGTTCGCGTGATGCCGCGCAGCGCCTGGAAGAGCGCCGCGGTGAAGAACATCAAGCCCGCGTACATGACGCCCACGAAGCGGCTGCTCTTCGACAGGGACGACAGGGCCAGCATGGTCGTGGAAGCCAGCAGCACCTGCGCCAGCGAGAACAGCGTGATGGCGGGCAGCAGGTACGCGTTGTTGCGGATGAAGGTAAAGCTGCCCGCGAAGATGGCCTGCACCAGGAGCAGGCCCATCGCCGGCGCCCAGGTGACGAAGATCAAGAACACGAAGAGGATCGCCAGCTTGCCCACCACGTACTCCGCGGCACTGAGCGGTTTGGACAGGTACAGCTGCAGCGCGTTCGCGCGGCGGTCGTTGGCAATGAGCCCGGCGCCGACCCAGATTGTGACGAAGAACACGAAGATGTCCTGGGTCTCGAGGAATTCGCGGAACGTCTCCCCTTTGGGCGCCAGGAATGCGGCTTGCTGGAAATTGGCGGAGACATAGATCTGGACCGCGCGAACGACGAATGGAGTCCAGGCGAACAACATCAGCGCGATGAACGCCCGCTTGGTGACGACGCTGCGGATGCCGGCGCCGGCAATCACCTGCCAGGCCCTCCCGACGGCAGCGCGCGCGCCCGCGTAGCGGCGATAGCCCTGATCGTGAATCGGCATGATCAGGCCTCGCCCACGGCGCGGGCGAAAACGTCTTCGAGGGTCGGCACGCTGGGCCGGAGGTGCCGGACCTGGACGCGCTCGCGGGCCGCGAGACGGAAGAGCCGGAGCGCGGCGGGATCGGGCTCGGTGGCCGCGGCCGAGTCCAACGGCGCCGGCGGCATCACCGGTTCCGTCTGTGACAGTTGCGGCTCCGGTACGAAGACGCGGATCACGTCTTCATCGGTGTCGTGACAGTCGAGACCCTCCCCGCGCAACACCTCGATGAAACCCGACTGATCGCCCTTGATGCGCAGCTCGTAGACGCGGCCGCGCGTGCCCTTCAGCGCCTGAATCGGGCCGGCGGTGGCGATGGCCCCCTTGTCGACGACAATGACGTGATCGCACGTGAATTCGACGTCGGGCAGCAGGTGCGATGACAGGATCAGGTTGACGCGCTTGTTGTGCGCGAGATCCCTGATGAGCGCGAGCATCTCGTCCCGGCCCTTCGGGTCCATGCCGTTGGTCGGCTCGTCGAGGAACAACAGGTCCGGATCGTGCACGATGGCCTGCGCCAGCTTGATCCGCTGCTTCATGCCGGTCGAGTAGGTTTCGAGATTGCGGTACCGTGCCTCGCCAAGGCCCACGTAGTAGAGCACCTCGTGCGCGCGCTGCATCGCATCGGCGGGCGGCAGGCCCGAGAGTTGGCCGCAGTAGGCGACGAAGGACACCGCGTTCATGCCCGGAATGTGTGAATCGGTCTCCGGCATGTAGCCGATGCGGGCGCGAATCTCGAGCGGCGAGGCGGCGACATCGAGCCCGAGGACCCGCATGCGCCCCTTGTCCGGCGTCACGAGCCCGAGCAGCGTCTTGATGAGCGTGCTTTTGCCGGCGCCGTTGGGGCCCAGCAGGCCCACGGCCCCCGGTTGGAAGGCGGCCGACACGTCCTTCAACGCCCAGTTCTTGCCGTAGCGGACGCTGAGCTCCTCACAGACCACGACCGGCGCGGTGTCGGAGGTCGGGTCGAGGCCCGGGGCCGTTGGCATGCAGTGAAGTATACGGAAACAGCCCGTCGCCCGTTCAGCCGCAGCACCGGACGGATCTGGCCGGGAAAATTGAGGCTCACGACGATGTCGATCGAACCGTCCGCGAACGAGAGGTGGTGCGCCAGGCGGCCGCGATCACGGAAACATCGCCGCAACCGCGCGACGACTCGAGCACGGCGACGAGGACGACTCGCCGCGCGGACCGGTCAGGTCTCCGCGAGCCCTTCAGTTACAGCGAGCCCTTCAGACCCAGAGCCTCGGCCTCCAGACGCATGAACTGAATCACGTTGGCGATGTGCTGCTCGAGCGGCAGCCCCATCAGCTCCGCGCCCTTGTGCAGGTGTTCGCGCGGCACGGCGCGCGCGAAGGCCTTGTCTTTCATCCGTTTCTTCACGGACGAGGCTTCCAGGTCGAGGATGCTCTTGCTCGGGCGCACCAGCGCGGCCGCGCTCACGAAGCCGGCCATCTCGTCGCACGCCACGAGCGCCCGCTCCAGCCGCGTCTCGGGCTGGACGCCCGTCATCTCCCAGGCGTGTGCCTGGATGGCCCGCATCACCCACTCGGGATAGCCGAGCTCGCGCAGGTGCTCGCAGCCCTTGTTCGGGTGATCGCCAAGTGTGGGATAGCGCTCGTAATCGAAGTCGTGCAACAGCGCGACTACCCCCCACTCCTCTTCGCTTTCCCCTTGCTGCCTGGCGTAGCCCCGCACTGCGGCCTCGACCGCCAGCGCGTGCTTGCGCAGGCTGTCGCTCTGGGTCCATTCGGTGAGGAGGGTCCACGCGGCTTCTCGTGACACGGTCATGGCAGAGATCATAAGGGTTCTGAGGTTCTGGGGTTCTAAGGTTCGGCCAGCGCCTTGCGGAGCACCGCCGCCGCGTGTTCGTTCACGCCATACGCTTGCAGCTCGTCGGCAGTCACCCACGCCACCGCCTCGGCATCGGTGCCGGCCACTGCGTCGCCCTCCGGCGCGTGGCAGAGGAAGTCCGCGATCACGAAGTGATACCGCACCCGACCGTCGGCGTCGTGGTGGACGCGATCGAACAGCTCGATCATGCGGCCGACCTCGACCGTGAGGCCGGTCTCCTCGCGCAGCTCCCGCCGGACTGCATCGGTGAGACGCTCGCCGAGCTCCACTGCACCACCTGGAATCGACCACTCACCTCGCCGCGGTTCGTGCGCGCGCCTGACGATCAGCGCCCGCAGCCCACGAACCACGACACCGCCGACGCCGACGATGGGCGCAGAAGGATACTCTTTGGCCATATGAAATCACACACGGAGTACCTGACGTTCAACCTGTCCGCGCGCGTCGCGTTCGAGAACATCACGCCGCAGGTGGACGCGGCGGTCCGCAAGAGCGGTGTGCGCGAGGGGCTCGTGCTCGTCAACGCCATGCATATTACGGCCTCGGTCTTCATCAACGACGACGAGCCCGGGCTGCATCGCGATTATGCCGCCTGGCTCGAGGTGCTGGCGCCCTTCGACGCCTCCCCCACTCGCTACGCGCACAACCGGACCGGAGAAGACAACGCCGATGCCCACATGAAGCGTCAGATCATGGGCCGCGAGGTGGTCGTCGCCATCACCGGCGGCCGTCTGGATTTCGGTCCCTGGGAGCAGATCTTCTACGGCGAGTTCGATGGCAAGCGGGCCAAGCGCGTGCTGATCAAGGTGATCGGGGAATAGCGAAATACAGAACGGTACGGTGCAATTTCACAGTGGCAGCGACGCGGCGGCGTTCAGGTCTGGCGGTGCGAGGTTGCCGCGGGCCAGCTGGCGCATCCCGGCCGCACCAATCATCGCGGCGTTGTCGGTCGAGAGCGACGGGCGCGGGATGTAGACCGGCAGCTCCATGCCGGCCCCGCGGGCGGCCGCCTCCCGCCGAAGGCTCGAGTTGGCCGAGACGCCTCCGGCGATGCCGACCGCGCGGGCGCCGTGCCAGCGCGCGGCGGCAAAGGTTCGGTCCACCAGCGTGTCCACGACCCGCCGCTGGAAGCTGGCCGCGATGTCTCGCACTTCGTCTGGCGGCAGCTGCTCCACGGCGAGCGCCTCCTGCCGGGCCCGGACGTGACGGAGCACGGCGGTCTTGAGGCCGGAGAAGCTGAAGTCGAACCGTCCGTCGCGCTCCGGTGCGTTGCGATCGGGACTGGTCAGTCGCGTGCCGGGCCACGTCACCGCGTGCGCGTTGCCGGCGGCGGCGAGACGGTCGATCACGGGACCACCGGGATATCCCAGACCCAGCAGCTTGGCGACCTTGTCGTAGGCCTCTCCCGCCGCATCGTCGCGAGTCCGGCCCAGGAGGGCGTACTCACCTTCGCGGGCCACCAGGTAAAGGTTGGTGTGGCCGCCCGACACCACGAGCACCACCGCTGGCAGGGGCACCATGCCGTGGTCAAGCCAGATCGACTCGATATGGCCTGCCAGGTGATGAACGGCGACGAGCGGCTTGGCAGCGGCCCACGCCGCCGTCTTGGCAAATGCCACGCCGACGAGCAGCGAGCCGACGAGGCCAGGCCCCTGCGTCACCGCCAGGGCATCGACGCCCGCCCATCCGATCGCGGCATCGGCGAGCGCACGCTCCACGACCCCGCAGATGTCGCGGACGTGTTGTCGCGAGGCCAGCTCCGGTACCACGCCGCCCCAGGCTCGATGAATGTCCACCTGCGAGGCGACGACGCTGGAGGCGATGGCCCACGGGCGCGTGACGTCACCGGTCTCCGCGATCACGGCCGCGGCCGTTTCATCGCACGAGGTCTCGATGGCGAGGAGTCGCATTGGGGGATCAGGGATCGGGATCAGGGGTCAGGGAGCAGGGATCAGGGATCAGGGATCAGGACAGGGAATCGGGTGCGGCCTCGGCCAGGGAGGCGTCGAACGGGGCGCGGTAGACGCCACGCTCGGTGATGATGGCAGTGATGTATTTCGCCGGAGTGACGTCGAACGACGGGTTCCGCACCTTGGCTCCGGCCGGTGCCACCTGTGTGGGTCCGACGTGCGTGACCTCGCGGCTCGCGCGCTCCTCGATGGGAATCGCCGCGCCATCTGGCGTGGCCAGGTCGATCGTGGACCAGGGCGCCGCCACGTAGAACGGGATGCTGTGCTCCCTGGCGAGCACGGCGACGGAGTAAGTGCCGATCTTGTTCGCGGTATCGCCGTTGGCAGCAATCCGGTCCGCACCGACCACCACCATGTCCACCAGACCCGCCTGCATCATCGCGCCGGCCATGTTGTCGGTGATGACCGTAGTGTCGATGCCGTCCCGGACCAGCTCCCACGCAGTGAGGCGGGCCCCTTGCAAGAAAGGCCGCGTTTCGTCGGCCAGCACGGTCACGTGCTTGCCGGCTTCGATGGCCCCGCGAATGACGCCGAGCGCGGTCCCATACCCGGCGGTCGCGAGGGCGCCCGCGTTGCAGTGGGTGAGGATGCGCGCCTCATCGGGCACGACTGCCGCACCGTGCCTTCCAATCGCGCGGCAGCTCGCGACATCGTCATCGTGGATCCGGTCGGCCGCCGCGCGCAGGCGGCCTTTGAGTTGCTCCACCGACTCGCCAGCCTGGGCGCCCTCGGCAAAGGCCTGCTTCATCCGCTCGATAGCCCAGAACAGGTTGACCGCCGTCGGCCGCGTGGCCGCGAGCAGATCGCAGTGCCTCTGGAACTCGGTCGCGAACTGCTTGGTGCCCGTGGCCTTGCTGCGCGACGCACCGAGGGCCACACCCATCGCGGCGCTCACGCCAATGGCCGGCGCCCCGCGAATCACCATCGTCTTGATGGCCCTGGCCACATCGTTCACGGTCTTGCAGATGACATAGGTCTCGGTCGCCGGCAGCTTGCGCTGGTCGACCATCCTGATGGTCTCGCCTTCCCAGGCGACGGTCGGGAGCATCCTCCGATCATACCGGCAACGACGATCGTGGTCGGAAGCAACACCGCCGCAGGACAGGCCACGGCGGGAGGGATGAGATCGCGAGGGGCGTGGGGAGGGCGCGCGAGCCTTCTTGACCGTTGAACGAGCGTCAGCGGTCCAACAGCCGGCCGCTGAACGCATGCGGCAGCAGATCGACCATGCGGTGACGCCCGGTCAGCTCGGTGAGGTTGGCCAGGATCACTTCAAGGTCCGGGCCGAACTCCCACAAGACCTGACGGCAGGCGCCGCAGGGCGAGGTTGGTGCGACGGTATCGGCCACGACCGCAATCCGGACGAACTGGCGATGCCCTTCCGAGAGGGCCTTGAACATGGCCACTCGCTCGGCGCAGATGGTGAGGCCATAGCTGGCATTCTCGACATTGCAGCCCGTGATGATCGCGCCGTCGACGGTTTCGAGCGCGGCGCCGACTTTGAATCCGGAGTACGGCGCGACGGCGTGTTCCCGGACCGCGCGCGCGGCGGCGACGAGGCGGTCAGAGGCGATCAATGATGCCCTCCAGCAGCGCGATGAACTG
This sequence comes from Vicinamibacterales bacterium, assembly GCA_035538015.1. Classification (GTDB taxonomy): domain Bacteria; phylum Acidobacteriota; class Vicinamibacteria; order Vicinamibacterales; family UBA2999; genus VFZN01. The sequence goes on along the minus strand of DATLLC010000235.1, from coordinate 10,283 downwards.
ACCGCGCACACGCAAGGCCGTCTCGATCACTTCGGTGTGGACCAGCGGCTGTGGCAGGACACCCGCTGCCATGTTCGTGATGCACGAGATGCCGAGCACCTCGAGACCCATGTGACGCGCCACGATGGCTTCCGGCGCGGTGGACATCCCGACCGCGTCCGCGCCCCAGCCGCGAAATGCGCGAATTTCCGCGGGCGTTTCGTAGCTGGGGCCGTGGACCGCGATGTAGACGCCGTGCTCGATCGCCAGCCCGGCCGCCGCGGCGGCGGCCCGAGCCGTGTCACGCAGGCGCGACGAATAGACCTCGCTCATGTCAGGAAACCGCGGACCAAAGCGCTCGTCGTTGCCACCTACCAGCGGGTTGCTCCCCATCAGGTTGATGTGATCGTCAATCAGCATCAGCGCGCCCTGGGAGAACTTCGTGTTGATACCGCCCGCGGCGTTGGTGAGGATCACGCGTGGCACGCCGAGCCGGCCCAGCACGCGCATCGGGAAGGTCACCGTTGTCAGCGGTTGGCCCTCGTAGAAGTGGACCCGCCCCGACAGCACCAGGACGTGCCGCCCCTTCAGCACGCCACCAATCAGCGTCCCCGCGTGGCCGACGATAGCCGAGGCCGGCCAGTGCGGAATGTCGGCATACGCGAGCTCGAATCGGTCCGCCAGCGTGTCGCCGAACGCGCCAAGGCCCGACCCCAGCACCACGGCCACATCGGCGCCACCGAATCCGTGGCCCCGCAGGAACTCCGCCGCTTCGAGAGCGTGGTCGAAGGTGCTCACGATTTCGCCTCAGAGCAGGAAGCCAACGATGATGGCGGTCATGAAGTTGGCGAGCGTGCCGGCGATCATGGCGCGCAGCCCCAGCCGCGCGAGATCGTGCCGGCGCTCGGGGACGAGCGCGCCGATGCCGCCGATCTGAATCCCGATCGACGAGAAGTTCGCGAAGCCGCAGAGCGCGAACGTCGCGATGGTGAACGAGCGGGGGTCCAGCGTTTCCTTGAGCGGGCCGAGTTGGGCGAAGGCGATGAACTCGTTGAGTACCATCCGGGTGCCCAGCAGGTTGCCGACCACCGCCGCGTCGCGCCAGGGCACGCCCAGGGACCACGCGACCGGCGCGAACACCCAGCCAAGAATCTGCTGCAGCGTGACACCAGCGAGGCCGAGCACGGCGTTGACCAGAGCGACGAGGGCCATGAAGCTGATGAGCATGGCACCTACGTTCATGGCCAGGTGGAGCCCCTCACTCGTGCCCCGGCCGGCAGCGTCGATGATGTTCACGTCCGTGCGTTCGATGTCCAGCCGCACGGTGCCCAGGGTCTCGGGCACCGCGGTCTCCGGCACGAACATCTTCGCCATCATGAGCGTGCCCGGTGCCGTCATGATCACGGCCGTGAGCAGGTGCTTCGGCTCGATGCCGAACGCGATGTACGCCGCCATGATGCCACCCGAGATGTGCGCCATCCCGGAGGTCATGACCGTCATCAGCTCGGACTGCGTCATCCGCCCGAGGTAGGGACGAATCGTCAACGGCGCCTCGGTCTGCCCCATGAAGATGCTGGCCGCGACGTTCAGCGACTCGGCCCCACTCGCGCCCATGAGGCGGTTCATCACGACGGCGAACGACCGGACGACCAGCTGCATCACCCCCAGGTAATACAGGATCGCGAACAAGGCCGCGATGAAGATGATGGTGGGCAGGATCTGGAAAGCGAAGATGACGCCGTACTGGGCACCGGCTTCTCCGAGCGCGCCCGTCATCACGCGCGTCCAGACCGCGCGGTCGCCCAACGGCCCGAACACAAGCGTGGCGCCGACGGCCGAATACTCGAGGAGCTGGCGCATCCGATCGCCCAGCCACTGAAACGTGCGTTGGCCCGCGTCGGTCTTGAGGACGAGGAGAGCAAACAAGACTTGCAGCCCAAGGCCCCAGGCGACCACCTGCCCTCGAATCGCCCGCCGGTTGGTCGAGAGCGCGTAGGCGAAAGCCAGGATGCCGCCGAATCCCACCAGCGGCTGCAATCGGATCAGCCAGTCACCCACGCCGTCCTCCCTTGTTGCTGCCCCCGGGTTCTCACGCCAACTGCTCCTCGCCTCCGGCATGCACCCAGGCGCACACCAGCGGAGCGCATTCCGGGGCGCGATCGTGGATCGCCACCGCATCGGCCGCCAGGCGAACGGCTTCGGGCGCCGGCCGACCGGTGACATGCAGTTCCAGCACGGGGTCGCCAGCCCGGACGGGGTCGCCAACGCCTCGCATCACCACGATGCCAGCGGCCGGGTCGACCGCGTCGTCCTTGCGCTCGCGGCCAGCGCCGAGCGCCGCCGCGGCGCGACCCACCAGCTCGGCATCGATCCCGCTCACCACACCCGATCGATCGGCGCGCACGACTTCGACGGTGCCGGCCCGCGGCAACCGGTCGGGGTCGTCCACCACGGCCGGATCGCCTCCCTGCGCAGCAATCATCGCCCGCAGCTTGTCGGCACCCGCGCCGGCCTCGAGCGCAGTGCGAACCAGCGGCTCCGCCTGCTCGGCCGACGTCGCCCGGCCACCGGCCACGACCATGCGCACGGCGAGGCGGACGATCAACTCGATCAGATCGCTCGGTCCCTTCCCCTTGACCAACTCGGCGCATTCGCGGATCTCGAGGGCATTGCCGATCGAACGGCCAAGCGGTGCATCCATGCGGGTGACGAACGCCTCGGTCCGGATTCCCGCGGCCTCGCCGATCGACACGAGCGCGCGCGCAAGCGCCAGCGCCTCCTCGACGGTCTTCATGAACGCGCCACGGCCTGCCTTGACGTCGAGCACCAGTGCGTCGCTGCCCTCCGCGATCTTCTTGCTCATGACCGACGCGCAGATGAGCGGCAGGCTTTCGATGGTAGCGGTGACATCGCGGAGGGCGTACAGCTTCTTGTCGGCGGGCGCGACATCCGCGGTCTGGCTGATGATGGCGCACCCGACCTCGCGCAGCGTCGTCAGGAACTGGTCGAGCGACAGCGCGGTACGAAACCCGGGAATCGCTTCGAGCTTGTCGAGCGTCCCACCGGTGTGGCCCAGCCCGCGGCCCGACATCTTCGGGACGATCACGCCGCAGGCCGCCACCAGTGGGGCCAGGACGATCGAGACCTTGTCGCCGACGCCGCCGGTACTGTGCTTGCCGACCTTGATGCCCGGCAGTCCGGAGAGATCCACGCGCCGGCCGGAGTCGGCCATCGCGCGCGTGAGATCCGCGGTCTCCCGGGCGCCCATGCCCTTCAGGACGATCGCCATCAGCAGCGCAGAGGCCTGGTAGTCGGGCCATGCGCCACTCGTGACACCTGCCACAAACGCGTCGATCGCCTCGCGGGAGAGCGGCTGGCCGTCGCGCTTCGCGCGGATGATGTCGACGGCGCGCATGGATCGGGCGGCAGTATAGCGTATGGTCCGGCGACGACCGGCCGATCGTCGCGCGTCGGCAACCATTCCCGCGAGCCGAGAGGGTAGAATCATGCCGCAGCCAGAATGGCCACCGCCAAGACTCCAGACCCGATGACCGCGGCAGCGGCCGGCCGTGTAGCGGAGTTCGCTCGTGCGTGCAAGGCCGCGATCCGCATCGTGTCGATGTACCCGCCCAGCCACCCGACCATCCAGTCGGCGCTGGCCCGCATGGTGGCCGCCGGCAGCGCGGCCACCGAGGCGGGCCCGATGGTGTTCACCGTGACGCCGGAGACGTTGCTGGTCGCCGGCCACGCGATGCCGCGCCCCGAGACGGCTGTCGACGAGCTTGCCGCGCTCCTCCATGAGCACAAGGTCGGGGAGCTGACCTTGCAGGGGCCACTCACCGCCGGCGCCTGGCACATGCTGCTGTCGCTGCTGGCCACCTCGCCCGAGGACATCCGCAACGAAGGCGGCCTGGCCCATGCCTGGCAGGCCGTCGGCGGCGGTCCGATCGAGATCAAGGAGATCGACTACGCCGAGGTCCTGCGCGAGCGCGAGAGCTCGGTGAGCCGCCTGGATCCGACTTGGGAAGACCTGATCGATCGGTGCCTCATCGGCGACGACCGGAGCACCCTCGACGAGCGAGCCCTGGCGTCGCTGCTGGAGATCGCCCGGGATGCCGAGCGGCTCGGCGAGTTCCTCGTGCGGCTGCAGGAACGCGCCCGCGCCCAGGGACAGTCGGCCGAGGCCACGCACGAAGCCGTGGTCCGCTTACTCCGCTCACTGGCCAATTACGCGGCCTCCCGCGCCCCGGACGACTTCGACGAAGTGATGAACAACATCGCCACCGGCACGACGCGCGTGTCCCCCGAGCTGATGCTCGCGCTGCTGGGCGATGCGACACCGGGCGCCGATACGGATCGCCGGCTGGAGAGCGGCGTCGACCTGGGTGGCGAGGTTCGTGCCCGCTTTACCGAAGAGCGGCTGGCCGCCTTCGTCGCCGAAAACGTGTCGCGCGACCGCGGCGCGACCGGACGGCTGGCCGAAGCCTTCAATGCCCTGGTCACCTCGGACGACCAGCGCGACACGGCCCTGCTGCTGGCCGAAGAGCGGGTGTCGCTATCGCCGCTCGGCTCCGACCCGCAGTTCAACGACATCTGGACGCACGTCGTCAAGATGCTGATGTCCTACTCGGATGCGGACTACGTACCGGCCGAGTACGATCGCGAGCTGAACACAGCCCGGGCACTGGCGGTCGAGATCGAGCAGATCACCGACGACCCGCCGGATCGCATCGCCGCCTGGATCTCCACCGTGAACGATCGGGACCTCAGGGCCCTGGATCAGCAGATGCTGGTGGACCTCCTCCGGCTGGAGGACCGGCCGGAGGCGTGGGCCTCGGTGCTGGAGCTGGCCCTGGCCCGGCTCGAGCAGCTGGTCCTGGTGAGCGACCTCCGGCTGGCCGGTGAGATTGCCGGCGCGCTGGCGGGCGTGGCCACCGATCCGAACTCCGCGTTCGCGCCCGATGCGCGTCAGGGGATCGAGCGCGCGACCACTGGACCGCTCGTCGGCCACCTCATGCTGTCGATGCGGCAGATCCCCGACGAGGACGTCCCGCCCCTCCATACGCTGTGCCAGACGCTCGGGGCCGGGCTCGTCGCGCCTCTGGTCGCGGCCATCGGCTCCGAAGAGAGTCGTCTGGCGGTGCGTCGCGTCAAGGACGTGCTCATCGGCTTCGGGACCGTGGCCCTCGAGCCTGCCAAGACACTGCGGGACTCCCCCAATCCCGCGGTCCGCCGGGCGGCCATCGAGGTGCTGCAGGCAGTCGGCGGCCAGGACGCCCTGGGCGACCTCGAGGCGCTGCTCGAGGATGCGGATCCCCACGTGCAGCGGGAGGCCCTGCGCGCGATCATCCGGATCGGCAGCGCCGAGGCCTACGCGATGCTCGAGAGCGCGCTGAAGGACGGCGAGGCTCGGGCACGCGAGGCGATCATGCACACCCTCGGCTCGTTCAACGACGAGCGCGCCGCGCCACTGCTCGTGCGCATCCTCGAGCAGATCAGCTACACCGGCGCCGGCGAGGCCGCCTACATCTTGGCGCTCGAAGCCCTGGGACGCAGCGGCGCCGATCCCCGAGGCATCGCCGCGCTCAAGGCGGCGCTCCATCGCGGGGAATGGTGGGCGCCCTTCCGGACCGCTCGACTTCGGGCCGCGGCGGCGCGAGCCCTTCACAGCACCGCCTCCCCTGCGGGTGATGCCGTCCTGCAGGAGGCCAGTACCGGCGGGCCGCGGGGCGTACGCCAGGCCGCACTCGAAGCGATGAGCTCGCCGCGCCGTGCCCGGCCGGCCGGAGGACCCTCGTGATAGACGCTGCCCGCCAGTTGCGCGTGGCCGACGACTTCATCCGCCGCCTGGCCGCGGCCATTCGTGGCACGCAACTCTATTCACCCGGCCATCCGCTCGTGGCACGCGGGCTCGGCGCCCTGGCCGAATCGTGCGCCCAGCTGCTCGCCGACCAGTCCGTGCTCACCATCGGCATCGTCGGCCAGGACGTCGTCGTCGGTGACCTGCCCATTCCGCGCAGCCGTGAAACCTACGGCGAGCTGGTCCGGCGCCTGAAGCGAATCGGCATCGAGCGCATCACGATCGAACGAGGTGTCCCGCCCGACGAGCTCTCCATGCTGGTGCAAACCATCAGCCACCCGGAGCGCAGCGTCGGCGAGACCGCCCCGGGGGCGGCCCCGTCCGACGCCCTCGAGGTGCTCGGGAACCTCCCGCACATCCGCGTCGGCCGGATCCAGCTTGAAGAGCGCGTTGACACGTCGGCGGCCGATATCGCGGCCATCCGGCGGTTGTACGTGGAGGCTTCGTCGGTGGCCGAAGAGCTCTGGGAGACCGCCAAGCACGAAGGGACGCCGGATCCCCGCGAAGCAAAAACCCTCATCGAGCACCTCTCCCAGGCGGTCGCCCAGAACCGCACGGCCCTGCTGGCCCTGACGGCTCTGAAGGAGTACGACAACTACACGTTCACGCACATGGTGAACGTCTCCATCCTCACCATGGCGCAGGCGCGGGCACTCGGCATCGACGGCGTGCTGCTGCGAGAGTTCGGGCTCGCCGGGTTGATGCACGACATCGGCAAAGTGCGGACGCCGGCCGAGATCTTGCGCAAGCCCGATCGGCTGACTGACTCCGAGATGTCGGTGATGCGCCGCCACGTTGTCGATGGCGCCGAAATCCTGCGCCGCACGCCCGAGATTCCGTCGATCGCGCCGGTCGTCGCCTTCGAGCACCACTTGCGGAGCGATGGCACCGGATACCCGGTCGGCGTCTCCAGGCCGAAGCTGAATCTCGCCACGATGCTCTGCAGCATCGCGGACGTGTACGACGCCATGCGATCGCAGCGGGCCTACCAGGGGTCGCTGCCCACCGAGCGCATTCTCGAAGTGATGAGGCGCGCCGACGGACACCAGTTCGATCAACACCTGGTGCGCCGCTTCACCCAGTTGCTCGGGATCTACCCGCCCGGCAATCTCGTACTGCTCGACGATGGCGCGATCGCGGTCGTGATGCAGGTCCACGCCCCGGATCCCCACCGTCCGCGAGTGCGTATGATCATGGACGCCAAGCGGCGCCGGCTCGTGACCCCGATCGATATCAACCTGTTCGAAGACCAGCCCGACCCGGCACGAGCCCGCCGCATCGTAGCCCCGCTCGATCCGTCCGAATTCACCGTCGATCCGCTCAGCTATCTCTGATCCCCATGACGCCGTTTCGCCGCCTTGCCGTCCTGCTGTTGATCGTCGTATCCGCGGCCGGGCCCTCCGTCTCGGCCCGCCGGCAGGCGCCGGCTCCACCACGGCTCGTGGTGGTTCTCGTCGTGGATCAGATGCGCTACGACTACCTCGATCGCATGGCGCCGTACTGGACTCGTGGGATGAAGAGGATGCTGAGCGAGGGCGCCATCCTGGAGCGCAACTTCTACCCGTACCTGCAGACCGTCACCTGCGCCGGCCACGCGACGATTGGCACCAGCGCGTTCCCCGCGACCCACGGCATCATCATGAACTCGTGGTGGCGCGGTACGAGGAACGCCAACTGCACCGAGGATTCCGCGGTCAAGGCCGTGGGCTACGAGCCCGGCGCCGAAGCGGTCGGCCACAGCGCCACGCAGTTGCTGGTGCCGACCATGGCCGATCGATTACGCGCTGCATCGCCGGCCTCCAAGGTGGTCACGCTTTCTACGAAGCCGCGCAGCGCCGTCATGCTCGCGGGCAAAGGCGGCGTGGTCACCTGGCTCGATGATCACAACCTGTGGGCGACCTCGACGGCATACTCCGAGGCGCCCGACCCCGACGTCCAGTCCTTCGTCACGAACCATCCCCGCTCGGCGCTGCGCGGGATCGTCTGGGACCGTTTGCGGGAGGCCAGCATCTACACCGGTGAGGACGCCGGCGTCGGGGAAAGACCGCCGGCCGGGTGGACCTCGACGTTCCCGCACCCGCTGGCAGGCGCAGCGGGTACGGAAGAAGCCCAGTTCTTGGCACTGTGGGAGAACAGCCCCTATGCCGACACGTTCCTCGGGGCGATGGCGGCCGACCTGGTTGCGCGCAAGAGGCTCGGGCAAGGACCGGCGGCCGACTTCCTCGGGGTGAGCTTCGCGGCGGTCGACTACGTCGGGCACAAGTTCGGTCCGGCGAGCCACGAGGTGCAGGACACGCTGCTGCGCCTGGATCAAACGCTTGGCGATCTGCTCGACGTGCTGGACCAGCAGGTCGGGCGCGGCCGCTATCTCATCGGCCTGAGCGCCGATCACGGGGTGGCGCCGATCCCGGAAGCGACGCAGGCAAGCGGCGCGATCGCCGGCCGTTTGAGCAACGCGCAACTCCTGCGCGCCGCCAATGACGCGCTCGTGGAGGCGCTCGGGCCCGGCCAGCACGCCGTGCGATCCGAGTACACGCAGTTGTATCTGTCCGAGGCGGCACAGCAGCAAATCGCGGCGCGACCCGAGCTGGCACAGACGCTCGCGGCAGCCCTCCAGCGCGTGCCCGGCGTGGAGCGCGTGTTCCCGAGCGCGGGGCTCGAGCGGCAACGATCGTCGGAAGACGAGACCGTACGGGCCGCGGCGCTCAGCCACGTCGTCGGACGCAGCGGCCAATTCGTGATCGTGCCAAAGCCCAACTACATCATCATCGGCTCGGACGCCACCACGCACGGGACTCACCGGCCGTACGATCAGCACGTACCGCTCATCTTCTTCGGGTCTGGCGTGAAGCCTGGTCGGTACCAGACCCCTTCCACTCCGGCCGACCTTGCCGCGACGCTGGCGTCCCGCATCGGGCTGGCCATGCCTGGCGCCGATGGGGTGGCTCGAACCAACGTGTTCGTGAAGCCGTGACCGGCCGTGGCACATAATTGGAGGCGCCTGCCAAGCTGGTCGACCCAGTCGGGCGACCACGCACGATCACCGGATGACCGCATGACCATCACTCCCGCGCGGATCGCCGCCGCCGCCTGCGCCGGCGCCTTGATTGCCCTCGGTTTGCAGGGAGCGGCCGGGCAGGAACAGCCGCTCGGAGGAGCCGCCCGAACGCTCGTGTCCGACCGGGGGATGCCGGCCATCGATCGCGGATTGCGGAGTCAGGACGTTGTCCGCGATCCCGGGCGGGTGCCGCGGGTGCCGCTGCCGGTCGACGGCGCCGACCGAACGGCCGTCTCCGGCGGGTACTTGCCCGGGACGGTGATCGTGAAGTTCAAGGCTGGAGCCGACCGGACTGCCGCCGTGAGCAGTACCATGGCACAGGTCTCGGGAACCTCGGCCGAACGGCCCTCCTTCGCCGACTTTGAGATCCTCACTATTGCGGACGGAGCGGATCCGGCCGATGTGGCCGCGGAGTTGCGGGCCCGTGGCGACGTGCAGTACGCGCAGCCGCGCTACCTGAATCACACGATGTACCGGCCGAACGACCCGCTGTATGCGAACCAGTGGAACTTTCCCGCGCTGGACATGGAGCGCGCCTGGGACATCCAGCCCGGTGCGACGTCGAACGTCGTCGTCGCGGTCCTTGATACCGGCGTGGCCTTCAGGAACGCAACGTTCCGGTATCTCTCGCGCTCTTCGTTCCAACTGACTCCAGGGGGCCCCATCTATCCGCCGCTCGGCCTGGTCGACGTCCCGTTCGCCATCGCACCGGAACTGGGCGATCGCTTCGTCGCGCCGCGGGACTTCATCTGGAACGACAACGATCCGGTCGATCTCGACGGGCACGGCACCCATGTTTCGGGCACGCTGGGCCAGCTCACGAACAATGGCGTCGGGGTCGCGGGCATGGCGTTCAACGTGCGCATCATGCCGGTGAAGGTGATCGCCGAGACCTGGGACGACATCTTCGACTCACCGAACGTCGGGACCGATGACGTGGTCGCACGCGGCGTGCGATACGCGGCCGACAACGGCGCGCAGGTGATCAACATGAGCCTGGGCCGCGAACAGGGCGGACCGGCGCCGGCCATCGAGGACGCCATCCGCTACGCCGTGCAGCACGGGGCGTTCGTGGCCATCGCTTCGGGCAACACGCGCGAGCAGGGCAATCAGCCCAACGTGATCGGAAACATCGCCCCGTCGCTGCCCGGTGCGGTGACGGTGGGTGCCGTCGGACGTTCGCTCGACGTCGCGTTCTATTCGACGACGTCGTCGGCCGTCGAGCTGTCCGCGCCGGGCGGCGATTTCCGGCAGAGCGGGGGCGCAGCCTCGGGCGGCATCCTGCAGCAAACGCTCGACCTCGATTTGCTGGAAACCTTCAATCGTCCGCCCTCGCAGTTCGGGCCGCCGCGGGCGGACTCGTTCGCCTACTACTACTTCCAGGGC
>DATLLC010000234.1:0-6321 GCA_035538015.1 Vicinamibacterales bacterium | reverse complement strand
CTAGAAGAACACGGCACCGCATGTAAGGTGACCTTCTCGGATCGCAGCGAGCTTGCCCCCGGTGAGACCTGCGAGGGCCTCGTTCAACTGCCCCTGGGCGAGGAATCACTGCCACGCGCTCCCGTTGCCGGTGAGCTCCTCCTGATCGGCAAGATCCAGTCCGCCCCTGTCCTGCACGCAATTGTCCTCTCGTGCGTTCGGAAGTAGCCGTGCAGAGCTCTGGAGAACCCATGTCCGATGACTCACGCCAACAACGAGCGCCGGCCGTGCCCGGGGCGATCTGGCGGATCCTCGCCAAGGACGGTTCCCGCGAGGTGACGCTGGAGAACCAGGGCGTCTTCGACGAGCTCGTCATCGATGACTGGCTTCATCTCGAGCAGATGGACGAACGGAGCTGGTGGATGCGCGTTGGCGACGCGAGCATCCACGTCGTCATCAACAAGGACGGAAGCGTGGAGGTGTCCGTCGAACGCGACGTCTACGACGTCGCGTGAAGGTCCTGGTGGCCGCGAAGCACGGTGACGTGACGAAGGAGCCGGCCCGCTGATTCGCCTCACGAGTCGGCGAAACGCTGGTCGTTCCGGCGGGTTGGATCGGTGGCGACCTTTTCTTCGCCTCGGTACGCAACCGGGCGCGTGGACTGTCGATACGCGCGCACGTGAGAGACTTCAACCCGCTGTTCAGACTCGTCGCGATCGTCGCGAGCGTGGTCACTGCCGGCGACGCAGCCGCTCAGGTCGGGCCGACCGCCTCCGCGCAACGAGCCGCCGATCCGAGCGTGTCATTGGTCTCGCCGACAGGCGTCTACCAGACCACCGTCCCGTTCGACCTTCCGCCGTCGCGCAACAACCTGCCGATCCCGTTCGCCGTCGCGTACAACGGCACCGGTCGCGGGGGAGCCGCCGGCATCGGCTGGGACGTGCCGATCTCGTACGTGCGCCGCTCCAGCTCGACGTGGCGCCGCAAGCCGATGGCGAACCCGACCGGGCCAGATGTCGTCCAGGAACGCATCCAGCTCAGCCTCCTCGGCGAGTCGCACCTCATGGTGGGCTCGCCGAGCGCCGGTGCTTTCGTTCCGTTCGGTGCGAGCCGCTACATGGAGCTGCGCCCCAACGGGCCCGGCTGGCGGCTCCAGACGATCGACAACCTCGAGTACTTCTTCGAACCAGCCGGTAAGGAGCTCGACCCGGATCTCTGGCTCCTCCGCGAGATCCGAGATCCGATCCATGGCGATCGGTTGCTCCTGTATTACGACACGAGCGCTTCTGGCACCTGCGGTCCCGAGCTGAACCTCGCGCGAGTCGAGTACACCTTCGATGAGAAGGGTCGCGCGCTCTACGAGCTCAAGCTCACCTACGAGCCGTGGTGGCGCCCCGAGGACAAGAGCGTGCCCTCGCCCGACGAGGAGTACCGCTGCGCCAGGCGCGCTGCAGGCAATGGCTTCGAGTGGAACCGCCCGTTCGACCGTTTCACCTACGATCGGCTCCAGTTCCAACGGTCGCGCACGCTCACCAGCGTCGACGTGCGCGCGCGCAACAACCTCGCGCCGGATCTTCCTCAGCGAACCATCCGGCGCTACGCCCTCACCTATCGACCCGATCCGGACTCCGACCGACCGCTCCTCGCCCACGTCACGATGACCGGTGAGGAGGGTGTCGGAGTCAGCCTGCCGGTGGCTTCGTATGCCTATGGCTCGTTCAAGAGCGCGGTCGACACGGCGCCCCCAGGAAGCGTCCTCGACCCCGACCCGAACGACACCGCGCCGGACATCGTGTTCGGCCCGCGGCAAGCGCTGCGCATGCCGGCGCACTTCGACGAGACGAGCTTCGCAAGCTCGATCGGCCACTCCGACCTCGAACGCTGGTCCGACGACGGCTATCAGTACGACCGTTCGGCCACCCGTCAGATCATCCGAGACTTCACGGGCGATGGCCTCCCCGACATCGTCTATGGCGCCAACGGTCAGTGGTCGATCTTCAAGAACGTACTCGATGCGACGGGGCCGAGGTTCGACAGCGTCAGCGGCACCTGGACCTCCAACGGCTCCGGCCCCGGTGAGCTCCATGTCGAGCTCACCCGGCGCAGCGAAGCCTCCGACGCCGACGGGCGGGCCAAGATGATCACCACCGAGACCTGGGTCGACCTGATCGACTGGAACGGCGACGGGCGGGTCGACGTCGTCGACGCCAGGAATGGTTACAACGCCGACTGGTGGCGCGTGTGGATCAACCACGACGCCGGTGGCCTGATCTCCTGGCAGGCGATCGACGTGAACATCGCCCCCGTCCGCGCGTACCTCATCGGCAAGCACTTTCTCCAGTCCTCTGACCGCCTTCCGCTCAAGCGCACTCGCAGCTGGCCGAACTTCGTCAGCACGGTCTGCACCGGATGGACCTGCGCCTACGAGGGCCATCCCAACGAATACAACCCGCCCTGGGTCTGCACGGCCACCGACACCTGCCCTGAGGTGCCGAACGTCCTCGATCACCGGGGCATCGACACCAAGACCGAGTGGGAGCTCGCCGACTGGAACGGAGACTCGTATCCAGATTTCATGACGCTGGATCTTCCGGTGCAACTGTGCGAGCAACAACGGCAGAACTTCGAGGGCGACTGTGAACGCCCCGCTCCGTACCCCGACCTCGACTACGGCCCTATCAACTACGCCTGCGCCGTTACCCACATCGAGAGGATCCAGGCCGACAGCTGCCCGCCACACGATGACCCGGACGAGATCAAGACTGCCCACACCGTTCACTTCCTGAACCGCCACGGCGCGTTCACGGCCCTGCCCGGCTCCCCGTTCGCCGAGGAGCCGGCGAGCGGAGGCGGGCTCACCGGCTGGCTCACGCGCGATCTCTCCACGCCGGGGACGCCGGCCCTCATCCAGACGTCGGGTAACGCCCCGATCGATCTCAACGGGGACGGGACGCTGTTCCGTGTGCCCAACAACTGGCCCGACGAGCGACTGAAGTCGACGATCGCCAACAATCACTCTCCGTCTTGTGACATCTACTATTTCACGCACTGGGAACGACAGCAGAGCGGCTTCGTCGACATCAATGGCGACGGCCTCGCCGACTACACCTTCCGGCGCGGCGACCACTGGTACGTGCGCTTCAACGGGGGAGGCATCTTCGGACCGGAGCGCCGGGTCAGCTCGCCTGACCTGCCGTACGAGGTGTCGGACTCCGAGATCGAGTGCACGCGAAACGCCTGGACCCGCGGAGCCCTGATCGACCTCGATGGCGACGGCATCCCCGAGATGGTCCAGATGGTCGATGGCGTGCTCTTCCAGGCCCGAGCGCAGGCCGCCGGGGGCGGCGCCGCGCTCGGCGTTACCCGGCTGATCTCGATCTCCAACGGCTACGGCGCCACCACTCACATCGAGTACGCGAACGCGAAGGTCGACAGCTACTCTGCTCACCAGCTGCCGCACCCCGAAGTGGTGGTCGCGAAGGTCGAGACCCGCAAGACCACCGGCGGGGAGTTGCTCGTGGCGCCCACCTATCAGGCGTATGGCGACGCCCGTCTGTCGTACGATCCGATCTCGAGCCGGTGGACCTTCGCAGGTTATCGCCGCCAGATCGCGCTGGTCGGAGCTCCGGTCACCGAGCGCGGTCGGACGCTCGTCGACGGCGTCGTGACCATCCACGACCGCCCACCGCTCCCCGCCGCCGGAGCCAGCTTCCTCGACCACGCGACCAAGAGCTCGGTCGTGCGGACCGCGCACATCGAGGGGCGATGGTCACCGGACAACTTCCACTACTGGCTCCAGCCGGGCCTCGTTGCGGAAGAGCCCTTCGCCGAGTCGACCCGGACCTACGGGCTGCGGTTCCTGATCCCTGCCCAGCCAGTGACGGGTCCCGCGCAGTGGGAGTGCGCCGATCTCTACCCTGCGTGGGGCGTCCCCATCGGTACGGAGATGTGTGGGTCCGCCGCAGCCCTGTACGTCCAGTCGACCCGGAGCTGGCAGGGTGACGAAGCACCTCCGTCGCTGCGTAACGTCCTGGCCGGTTCGACCGTCCAGGAGGTCGACTCCTATGGACGGCTCGTTCGCGCGCACCAAGAGGGCGACCTGCGCCGCACCGACGACGACATCTGCACGCAGATCGACTACGCCGCAACAGGAACCGATCGTCCCTTCCCGTCCGTGGTCTCGTCGCAGCGACTGACCGACTGTGGTGATCGCGCCGGGTCGGGCGGCCAACCGGCGCCGATCGCGTCGATGAGCTTCTACTATGACAACCTGCTCGGCGGCCAGGTCGGGAGAGGACAGCTGACCGGGCGCGTGGTCGATCGCTACGAGGGCACGACCCACGTCGACAGCCACCTCGCCGCGCTGCTCACCTACACGCCCGGTGGGGCGGTCGAGTCGATCACCACGACGCGCAATGTCGGTGGGCCGATCACGCGCGTCGTCGAGCTCACCTACGACGACTTCGAGATGTTCCAGAAGTCGGCGACCGTCACGACGTCAGACGTCGAGGCACCGTTGACGACGACGACGACGGTGTCGACCTGGCCGTCTTCGGGCGTCTCGACCATCTCGGCGGGCGGCGTCACCACGCACGCCGAACTGGACGAACTCGGGCGACCGCGCCGGATCTCGGCACGCGACCGCAAAGGCGGCAAGTGGACCCTGTCGCGTACGACCTATGTCGACGACCCGACCGACCGCGTGGTCATCAGCGAGGTGTTCCCCGCCAGCACGCCGGTCGGGCAGGAAGCCGGCGCCGCGGACAAGCTCGAGGCGCGCGCGCACCTCGACGAGCTCGGACGTACCCGCTACACGCAGACCTTCCTGGGCAGCGACTACAACCAAGCCACGCGCATCTCCGATGTCACCGAGTACGACGCGCTCGGTCGCCCGATCTTCGAAGCCGCACCGATCGACTGGGGTTCCGGGCCCTATATCCCCGGCGGCCCGATGGCGGCGCCCTTCGGGACCAGCGTCCACTACGATCGCCGCGGCCGCACGACCCGTTTCGTCTCGGCCCACGGCTACAGCGACGCGACCACGAGCTCTGTGGCCAATGACACGTTCGTGCGCTCGTTCTGGTACGGCTACGACGGCGGCCAGGCGCTGACCAGCGCACGAGGCGCCGACGAGAACGACCCGTCGTCGGCGCACTACGGGGTCCACGACGACACCTGGACGACCGCGTCGGGCCGCCTGATCCAGCGCGCCCGCCTGACGCCCGACGGGGCCGTCCTCGACCTGCTGAACCAGCAGTGGGATCGTCTCGGCCGCGTCACGGACATCACGCGCTTCGGCGAACCGAGCGCGGGCGGCATGGCCACGACGTGGCATTCGACCTTCGACTCGCTCGGTCGCCGGCTGTCGCTCGTCGAGCCCGGAGTCGCACCACGGAGGTTCGTCTATGACGAGGACGGCAACGAAGTCGAGACGTCCTGGGGCACCGGCGCCCTGACGCGGACGGTCCGCAGCCGCTACGACGGCCTGGGTCGACCGACCGAGCGGTCACGGCTCGTGGGCAACACCGTCGAGAGCAACGACGTCTACGACTATGACGCCGGATCGGGCCGCCTGTCCGGGGTGAAGACCCCGAACGTCGGGACGATTTCGTACGATTACGACGACCTCGGCCGGCTGAACGGACGCGTCTACAGCTATGTGGGGCACGGCCACAAGGTCGTCGAATCCGCGTCCTTCTCGGCAGGGGGGCGGTTGGAGAAGGTGAGGCTGACCACGGACCTCACCGACGACATCGTGGGCTACGTTCATGACAGCGCAGGTCGCGTCCGGCAGGTGATCGACGCGCGGACCGGGCGCGCGTGGTTTCAGGCCACCGACATCGCCCCCAGCGGCGCCTACCGCGCCGTCAAGCTCGGCAACGGGGTCGACGCGACATTCACGTTCGCCGAGGACGGCCGCGAGGAGCTCACCAGCTGGAGAGCCCACGTCGAGTCGGGCGACTTCGTCTTCACCAACGAGGAGTACGACGCGGCGGGCCGGGTCACGCGGGAGCGCCACGACACGCCTGACGACTCGACGTCCTACGGGTACCAGCTCGACCACCTGGGACGCATGACCCAGAGCATCAAGGTGGCCGGCGGCTGGCCGGCCGTGGAGACCTTCAGCTACGACGCGCTCGGGAACCTGACCGGACGCGACGGGAACACCGAGGTTGGAGACGCCGTCTACACGCGTGACGCGGTCGACCCGGATCGCCTCTGCCACTACGGGGCGACCGCCGGCACGGGCTGCAACGTCGAATACGACGGGACCGGCAGCGTCATCCTCGACACGGTTCACGGCGACATCCGCAAGTTCTCGTACGACGCCGCGGGCAGGCT
>DATLLC010000233.1:0-7034 GCA_035538015.1 Vicinamibacterales bacterium | reverse complement strand
CGTCCCCGGTGACGGCGCCGGCTGCCGGCTCACGACGGAAACACGAGTCCAGTGCGCGGACGCCGACAGCCGGCGGCGGTTCCGCTGGTACTGGCGTCTCGTCCGCCCGGGCAGCGGCATCATCCGGCTGGCGATGCTGCGATCGATTCGCACGCACGCGGAAACCTGCGGCAGCGACTGACGCCTGGCGGCCTTCATCTTGGCGACGGAACACACGCCTGCGCGCGGGCTCGCAGCAACTCCCGTTCGCGCGCGTTCTTCGTCAGTGCCGCGGCCCTCTCGAATTCGGCGTGCGCCTCCGCATGCCTCCCGAGCTTCTCGAGCAAATCGCCGCGCACGCTCGGCGCATAGTGATAGTCGTCCATTGAGCCCTCCGCCAGCAGCGCATCCACCAGGGCCAGACCCGCTGCCGGCCCGTCGGCCATGCCCACGGCCACGGCGTGATTCAGCCGGACGATGGGTGACCCCGTGGCAGCGATGAGTGTGACGTAGAGATCGGCAATCCGCGACCAGTCGGTCTCCTCCGCCACGGTCGCGCGCGCATGACAGGCGGCAATGGCCGCCTGCAGGTGATAGGAGCCCGGCTCCCGGGTCAGTCGATCGGCTCGGCGCAGGGCCGTCAGGCCTCGGCCGATCAGCAGCCGATCCCAACGCGCGCGATTCTGATCCAGCAACCGCACCGGTTCGCCGTGCGGGCCCAGACGCGCCCGGAGGCGCGACGATTGGAGCTCCATCAGCCCCACCAGGCCGTGCACCTCGGGCTCCCCGGCCGCCAGCTCCGCCAGCGCACGACCAAGACGGAGGCCCTCTTCGCAGAGTGATGGCCGCACCCAATCCTCACCCGCCGTGGCCGAGTAGCCCTCGTTGAACACGAGATAGATCACATCGAGCACGGAGGCCAGCCGCTGCTGCCGCTCCACACCGCGCGGCACCTCGAAGCGCACGTTCGCCTTGGCCAGCGTCTTCTTGGCGCGGACGATGCGCTGGGCGATGGTCGGCTCGGGGACGAGGAATGCGCGCGCGATTTCGCCGGTGGTGAGCCCGCCGAGCAGGCGCAGCGTAAGCGCCACGCGAGCCTCGGTGGACAGCACCGGGTGGCAGGCGGTGAAGATCAGCCGCAAGAGGTCGTCGCCGATGTCGTCGTCCATGGCGCCGTCGAACTCCGGCGCAAGCGGCGCCCGCCCAGCCTCCAGGTCCCGGGCGAGCTCCTCGTGTTTACGCACCAGCCGGGTGCGCCGCCGCAATTGGTCGATGGCGCGGTGCCTTGCCGCGGCCATCAGCCAGGCGCCAGGGTTGCGCGGGAGGCCCTCCGCCGGCCACTGCTCGAGAGCCGCGACCAGCGCGTCGTGGGCCAGGTCCTCGGCTAGAGCAAGGTCGCGCACCATTCGGGTCAGGCCGGCGATGACCCTGGGGGATTCCAGTCGCCACACGACCTCGATGGCGCGTTGCACCTCGGGCGTCGTCACGCCCCGATCACATCATCGGGACGTGTGGGGTCGCAAGTGGCCGGCCGGCGTAGGTCAGGGCTTCGGCTGTGATTGGCGCAGCCGTTCTTCCTGAGCGCGAAGCTCGGGGGTCAAGGCGTCACCGAAATCTTCGGCTTCGAAGACCTGCCGGATCTCGATCTCCGACTCGCCCTCCATCGGATTGGGGCAGCGCCGTACCCATTCGATGACCTCTTCCTTCGAGCGGCACTGCATCAGCCAGAAGCCCGCCACCAGCTCCTTCGTCTCCGTGAACGGACCATCGATGACCTTCCGCTCCTTGCCGGAGAAGCGCACCCGGACGCCTTTTGAGCTCGGATGCAGCCCCTCGCCGGCCAGGAGCACGCCGGCCTTCACCAGCTCCTCGTTGTAGCGGCCCATCTCGGCCAGGAGCTGTTCGCTCGGCATCACGCCCGCTTCCGACTGCTTCGTCGCTTTGACCATCACCATGAATCGCATCGTCTTTCGTCTCCTTCATGAACACGTCGAACGAGCGTGGCCGAAATCGACACGAGCGTCGAGTGCATGAGGTAGAGTCAGCGGGTCGACGGGAATTTTGCGGTGATGGCGACGGGATGCCGAGGCTGGTAGAGCATGACCTTGGCGTTCCCGGGCAGCGTCATCATCACGGTGATGCCCCAGCCCTCATCCTTCGGCTCCCCGTCGATCTGCACGCCCCGCGCGCGCAGATCGGCGACGGTACCTTTGATGTCGTCGCACATGAAGGTCACCTGCTGGCGGGTGCCGCTCTCATAGGTGGGCCCTTCGGCGGGATGGACGCCCAGTTCGGCCGGAGGGACCGCGAAGATCAGCCAGCCTTCACCCGCATCGACAGCGGAGAACCCGAACGCGTCGCGCAGCATCGCGCGCAGTGCCTCTGGTTCGGACGAGTACAGCAACAGGTGGGTGCCGAGAATGGCCATAGGTCCTCCGCTTAGTCGCCGCCAGCGCCCACGTCGGTGTGAGCACCCTTGATCGCCACGGTTCGCTTCGTCGTCTCGTTGCCGTACAGCGTCACCAGCTCGTAATTGCCCGGTGGCACGTTCATGATCAGGAACGTTCCAAAGTCACCGACGATGGCCGCGTGCGGGGTGTCGACGATGGCGACCGTCGCCCGCATGCTGGGATGGATGTCGCACTGCACTTCATAGGTGCCGACGGCGGTGAACGTGTGCGTATGCGCCTGGCCGGGATCGGTGGAGACATTGAGCTCCACGCCGCCGCCGATGGTTCTGGTCACGTACACGTTGTGGACGATGCCCTCGCCATTGCGGAACTCGACCGGCTGCCCGACGCGTGCGACGAGGAGGGCCGGAATGAACTGCTGACCACGCTGATCCATGACGACCGGCTCTGGCAACGGGGCTGCCTCGCCGCCGGCAGCCGCGAGGGCGACCACCGCACCGCGCGGCGCCTTGCCGGTGACCGACACCAGGCCGGGCTGCGACACCGGCACCGCGCTCGCGGCCGGCGTCGGCGTCGGCGTCGGGTTCGGCGGCCCGCCCGAGCAACTCGCCAGCAACGGCGCCATCCACGCGAGCACCAGCCAGCCGCGCAGCCCTCTGATCATCGACGCGTGCTCCAATCCTGGTCGTTCGGTGAGAACGAACCAGGACATGGTAGCAAGTCGATGAACGAGATTCAGTTGGGCTATCGGCTCGAGGCGGTGAATCGGCGGGGGGTGAACTGGCCCGCGCGTGCGAAGCCGCCACGCCGCGGACGCCCCTGGCCGGGGTGCGGACGAGGCCCGCGCCCCGGAGCATGATGATGTGCCGCCGGCTCGAAACCCTCCACCACCACCTGTTCGAGGGGGGACGGCAGCAGGCGCTGGATGGCCCGCAGCAGGCCTCGCTCCGGCCCCGAGACGAGCGACAGCGCCCGGCCGGCGAGGCCAGCACGGCCGGTGCGACCCACCCGATGCACGTAGTCCTCGGCCACGAGTGGCAGGTCGAAGTTCACCACCAGCGGCATGTGAACGATGTCGAGACCGCGGGCAGCCACATCGGTGGCCACCAGCACGCTGACTCGTCCGGCCCTGAAATCGGCCAGCGATCGGCTCCGTTGTCCCTGGCCCTTGCCACCATGAATGACGGCCACCTTCAGGCCGGCGCCCTCGAGGTGATCGCCGACCTTGTCGGACCCGTGCTTCGTCTTGCAGAAGACGAGAGCCTGCCCCCCCGGCGCCTGGCGCAGGAGATGGACCAGCAGCTCGCGCTTTCGCTCGAGCTCCACGGGGTGCACGTGATGCGCGACAGTGGCCGCAACCATCTCGTCCTTGGCCAGGTCCACCCGACGGGCGTCGCGCGTGAACTCGCTGGCGAGACGGACCATCGTTGCCGAGAAGGTCGCCGAGAACATCAGCGTCTGTCGGGTCGTCGGAACCGCGGTGAGGATGGTGCGCAGCGCGGGCATGAAACCCATGTCGAGCATGCGATCCCCTTCGTCGAGCACCAGGATCTCCACGCCGGCCAGGTCGATGGTCCTGCGCTCCATGTGATCGATCAACCGGCCCGGCGTCGCCACGACGATGTCGGTGCCGCGACGGAGGGCCTGCATCTGGGCGCCCATGTTGACGCCTCCAAAGATCGCAACCGCCCGCAATTGCACGGGCGCACCGTAGAGCAACAGCGCACGGTGCACCTGGACCGCCAGCTCGCGGGTGGGCACGAGCACCAGGCCGCGCGGGCCGCGCGTCCGCGAACGGGATCCGCGCATGAGCAACCGGTCGATCATCGGCAGGCCAAAAGCCGCTGTCTTTCCAGTGCCAGTGTGTGCACGCGCGAGCAGGTCTGCGCCTTCGAGGACGACGGGGATGGAAGCGGACTGGACGGGCGTCGGCTCCTTGTAGCCTCTCTGAGCGAGCGGCGTACAGAGCGAGGGCGCGAGCCCGAGGTTCGAGAATGACATCGTGGGTAGTTGCTCCTGCAACGAGCCGAATCTTCGAGAGGCACACCTGCGGCGTACGGCAGCGCACACGGTGCGGCGGAGCGATGGCTCCGGTCGGAATTCGTCTCGAAGCTGAGCTGGGCTAGAGGAGGAGCGAGCGCGGAAACGGCTCGTCACGCCTACAACGGCAGAGCGCGGTGGGAAGTCCGAACGACAAGTCTACCACAGGCCCCCCGGGCGGTCGCCGCCAGGCGGTTCAAAGGGCTCCCTCTGGCACTCAGTTCCGCTTCAGCAGCAGCACCAGGCCCACCACGAGGAGTGCGCCGCCGGCAATTGGCGGGATCGGGAGGGTCTCGTGCTTGTCCGCGGTGATCTCGATGGGGCCCGCGTCCACCACGGTGTCGCGCCGCGTCCAGGACAAACCGCCATATGCCAGGCCAAGCACACCGAGGACGATCAACACGATAGCGATGGCTCTCATGAGGCTGCTCTAAAGCAAGAGCATGGCCAGCCCTGCGGCGGCCGTAACCGCCGAGCTTGGGTGACGAGATACCACTAAAGGGCACGGCATTCCCTCGAGACTGGTTACAACCTGATCCGTATGGCCAGCGTCGCACTCGGCGCGATGACACCGTCACTCGAGAACGCCTCGTGATGGGGAGCGTCGATGAACCGAAAGCCGAAGGCCCCGCCGATCGTGACACGGCCGCCCACGCAATCGACACCGGCCGAAACCTGATAGCCAAGCCGCGTCGGGTCGTCCAGGGACGTGGACTCCACCGAGAACGCGTACAGGCCCGCACCGACCCCAACGACAAACTGGCTGGCACAACTCCCCGTCGTTGCCAGAGTGCGCCGCAGCATCAGGTCCGCCGACAGCTGACGCAGGCTCACGGCGCCGGCGTCGCGAGTCGAACTCCAGATGCGCTCGGCAGACAACCGAACGCCGGCGACTGGCGCGATCGGGACTTCCAGGGTGGCGCCGAGCAGCACGTCCGGTCCTTCGGTCGTGGTCGAGGCCACATTTCCCCAGCCCCCGCCAAAGCCGACCCACGGCCGATGGGGAGAACCCCCAGGTGCTTGCGGCGGCGACTGCGCCACCGCAATGCTAGACGCCAGCAGCCACATCACGAACGCGATCGACCGGCGTGGACCGGAAGCACGCGTCACGGCTGAACTCTCACGGCCGACAGGCCGTCGCCGGCGCCGCTCAGGAACAGCGTGTCCCCTCGCGCCGCAGGCGGCCAGAGGAAGCCCGACGTCCAATCGCCGATCCGCCAGCGCTCGCGGCCGTCCGTGGCTCCGAGCGCCACCAACCGGCCATTCGCGAACGGCACATAGACGACATAGTCCACCGCGGCAATGCGGAAAGCCGTCGAACCAAGACCGGAGGCGGTGAAGCGCCAGCGCTCGGTTCTGGTGACGAGATCGTGGGCAGTGATCGTCCCTGTGAGCGAGCCGCTGATGAGCAGGCCTCCAGCCAGGGCGAGCGGACGGAAGTCGTGATCGGCGGCCATCGCGAATGGAGACGGTCCGGTGACCTTCGGGATGGTCCACCGCACATCTCCTGATGCCAGATCGAACGCGTGCACGCGACCGTCCCCACTCGCCGCAATCACCACATCTCCCCAGAACACGGGCCCGCCAGCCCAGTTCGAGCTGAGCGACCCATCGTCAGGGAGGGGGAATCGCCGCTTCCAGATCACGCGCCCACTGCCGGCGGCCAATACCGCGACCCCGCCGCCGCTTGGCGCGGTGAACTCGGTGTATCCGGCGGCCACCAGACCGGACTCGACCGCGGGCGCGAACACCGTGGTCTTGCCGTCCACCGCCACCCTGGCGGACCACCGGAGCGCGCCGCTCTCGGCATCTACGGCGTAGAGATGCCCGCTCGGGGAGCCGGCCAGGGCCGTGCCGTCGACGACCGCTCCGAGATAGACGCCGGGACCGTAGCCCTCCGCAGGCACGAATCGCCACCGCAGCCCTCCAGTGCGGCGATCGAAGGCCAGCAGGTTGTAGTCTCCGACCACGACCGAGTCGTCGCCGAGGAGGACGGCAGCGCCCGAGAGCGCGTCCCCTTCCTCCAGGGTCGTTCGGCGCCATCTGATAGTCCCGGTTGTGACGTCGACGGCGATCACCTCGTGAGCTTTCGACAGGAAGTAGGCGCTCGTCTCGTCGGCAGCGGCTCCGCCTCGTCCGAGATCCGGCAGATGCCACAGCCGGCGAGGCACGGCCTCCTGACGGGTGACGGCCGGCGGCCCGCCGGTCGCGCAGACGCCCAGGCCGGCGAAGACCATGAGTGTTTGCGCGAACCGGCGCGTGGTGTCTCCCCTCACCGCCGCCACCAGATCGGATATCCGTAGGCGTCGTAGACCACCAGGTTGCCGTCGCTCTGCACGGCCAGCCAGGCCCCGCTATAGCCCGCGGTACCCGACCACCACTGCGGGTGGCCCGCCGCGTCGTAGACGACGAAGTTGCCGTCGCCTTGCATGGAGGCTTCGCCGGCCGCGCCAAAAGTTGCGGTGCTCCACAGGGATGTGCCGTCGCTGTTGCGATACAGCACGAGGTTGCCGTCGCCCTGATAGTGCAATGAATACTCCCCGTTGCTGGAGGTCCGGCTGTCGCCGGGACGGAGTGACTCGCCTGGCCGCAGCTCGTCGGAGG
>DATLLC010000232.1:0-7445 GCA_035538015.1 Vicinamibacterales bacterium | reverse complement strand
GGCTGGAGGAACGTGGGATTCGCATCTCCGTCGATCCGGACCACGTCGCGTACGCCGGCGACCTGCCTGGCGGCGCTGTCGTCCACGCGCGCGGGCCTCCCGCCAAACACCGGGCACTTGGCGATCGCCGCATATCGCATGTCTGGCAGGCGCGTGTCGATGCCGTACAGAGGTTGGCCTCCGACGATGGCCTCGTTGTCCACGCCGCCAACTCGCGAGCCCATCAGCGTGAAGGCCGAGACGGCCTTCCAGGGTGCCTTCTCGGGTACCGGCCTTGCGGCCGCTCGCGCGGCCAATTCGCCATAACTGAGCCGCCGAGTCGAGGCCGCATGGATCACCGCGCTACGCTCGGTGCGGCAGGAGTCTCGCGGCACGACCCACGCGTCGGCAGCGGCGCCGGCCAGCATCTCCCGGGCGGCGGCTCCGGCGTTGCGATAGAGATCCCACTCCGCCCGGATGCTGTCGCTGCCCCCCGAGCCCTGCCCGCCGAACTTGGCCCGGCTCAGCTCCGCGTCCAGCGCGCGCACGCGCGACCAGTCGGCGTCCATCTCCTCTGCGAGGATCATCGGCAGCGCCGTCTTCACCCCCTGGCCCATGTCGGGATTCTTGGACCAGATCGTGACGGTGCCATCCGCGTCGAGCCTGACGAAGCCGCTTGGCTGGAAGCTGGCCGGTGGCTGCGCAGCCGACACGTCTACGCGCCAGCCAAAACTGAAGAGCACGCCACCGCCCGCAAGGGCGCTGGTCTGAAGGAACATCCGGCGCGAGAGGCCGCTCATTGCGCACCGCCGGCGCTTCTCGTGCTCGCCTGATTTGCCGCTCGACGGACGGCCTCCCTGATGCGCATGTAAGTGCCACATCGGCAGAGATTGCCGTTCATCGCCGCCGCAATCTCTTCGTCGGTCGGGTTGGGCGTCCGCGCGAGCAGGGCCGCAGCGGTCATGATCTGGCCGGCCTGGCAATAGCCACACTGCGCGACGTCCAGCTCGACCCAGGCCCGCTGGACCGCGTGGAGTGGTCTGCCGGCTGCCGGTTGCCGGCTCCCGGCTGCCGATTCCTGGTTCCCGGCTGCCGGTTCCCGACTGCCGCTTCCCGGTCCCGTTTCGCTCAACCCTTCGATCGTGACAATGGTGCGGCCACCGATCTTGGCAAGGGGAAGCGTGCACGACCGCGTGGCCGCGCCATCGACGTGGACGGTACACGCGCCGCAGAAGCCCCCGCCACACCCGAACTTCGTGCCTACCAGCCCGAGCGAATCGCGGAGGGCCCACAACAGCGGCATCTCGGGGGCCGCCTCGATCGATACCGCCCGGCCGTTCACCGTCAGGGAAATCGTGGCCACGATGGATGGCTCCTTTCGCCCGTCAGACGCCGCCTTGCTCCGTATGGCCGTCTAACTCGTCACTTCGTCCGTCACAGGTGGGGACAGCCCGCCGCTCGACACGCCGGGGCGTCACCGATCCCAGCGACACGATCTAGACTGCGCCCATGGGTCATCGAGAGCGAACCGCGACAATATCCGTCTGGGCGGGCGTCGGGCTGCTCTGCGCCGTGGCAGCAACGGCACAGGTGCTGTCCCCTCCCGCGCCCAGCGGGCGACAACTCCAGGTGGGCGACGGCGACATCGTGATCGTCGACGGTGACGACCGGGTGAGCGTTGTCCGTCGGCGGCAGGCCCACGTCCGCGTCGTTGCTGATGAATCTGCTCGCACGGTACTGGTGATCGCGGACTGGGGAACGCGGGTGTCGGTGGCTCCCGATGGCCGGGTCAACCGCACCTGGCGGTTCGCGGGAATCGATGGTCGCTGGCCCCTCGAGAGCCGCTGGGAAGGTGTCGTGGTGCTGATGGTGCCCGAGACGCCGCCGATGTCCGCCGGCCCGTCGTTGACGCTGGAGACGCCCGCCGGCGCAGTGGCCTTCGTGGGAGGGCCGCCGCGATCCGTTGCCGCCGATGCCTCGGTCGTCCTGCGCTACGAGAGCCTGTCTGGCGGCGGCCGCGAGGGATCGACCTTTGACGAGGCCGAGCGCGAGGCGATGTCGCCGAACTTCATGACCTCGTTCTCGACGATGTCGTACGGATCGGGCGGCGGCGGGGATGTCGCAGGAGGCGGTGCGGGGACGTCCGCAACTTTCGAGATGGCGGTGCCAGCCCCAAGGGGCGGCTTTACGGCCGCCCGCAGTCCCATCCTGCGGGCGATGCCGCGCATCATCGAGCGCGTCCCGCCGGAGTGGCCGCAGGAGGCCCGCGCAGCAGGCGTGCAAGGGATGGTGATTCTCCAGGCCGACGTGACCACCGACGGTACCGTGCGCGACGCGCGAGTCGTCCGCGGCGCGCCGCTGCTCAACGTCGCGGCCATTGACGCGGTCCGCCGGTGGCGCTTCGAGCCCGCCGGCCCCGACGGCCGACCGGACCCGCTGACCGTGACGGTGACGGTACAGTTCCCGCCGCAACCCTGAAGCGCATGCTCGTCGCCGCGCTGGTCCTCTTCCTCGGCACCGGCACGGTTGTCGGCATCGTCGTCGAGGCGCGCACCGGCCAGCCATTGGCGGCGGTGCTGATCCGAGTGCAGGCCACGGGGCAGCAGGCAATCTCCGACGGCGACGGCCGCTTCGAGATTGCCGACGTGCCCGCGGGTTCGCAGACACTGCTCGTGTCGGTGGTCGGCTACGGCCTGACGCAGCGCGCGATCGAGGTGAAGAGCGACGAGGCGGTGGACGTCACGCTCGCGGTCTCCGAGGGCGCCAGCACCTACGTCGAATCGGTGATCGTCAACGCTCCCGCGTTTCGCGAGGCCGAGGCAGGCGTCAGCGCGCAGGCGGTGCTCGGCAGCCGCGACCTGCTCGCCCTCCGTGGCGTGGTCGCCGACGATCCGGTTCGCGCCGTGCAGGCCTTGCCCGAAGTGGCGACCGGCGACGACTTCAGCGCCGAGTTCGCGGTGCGCGGGCTCGGACCCGAGCATACCGGCATCGCGATCGACGGCGTGGACACCCCGCTCCTGTTTCACACCGTGCGCGGCGTCAACGACACTGGCTCGATCGCGTTGATCAACACCGACGTGCTCGAGTCGGCGACGCTCGTCGCGGGCGCGTATCCGCAGAAGGCGGGCGCTCACCTCGGCGCGCGGCTCGATTTCACCACCCGCGATGGGGCGCGCGATCGGGCGCGGGCCCGCTCCATGCTCGGCGTCACGGCCGTGACCGGAGTGTTCGAAGGCCCGCTCGGCGCGCGGTCTGGCGGCGAGAGCGCCACCGACGGCGCGCGGCCGGCTCGAGGCTCGTGGCTCGTCGCGCTGCGCAGGAGCTATCTCGACTGGATCCTGCGGCAGATGGACTCCGACATCGACGGCGCCTTCGGTTTCACGGACGGCCAGGCGACCGCGACGTGGGATCTCAGCCCGGCGCAATCCCTCCGCGCCACCGCGATTGCGGGGCGCTCGACGTGGACGGAGAACGATCCGAACCCCGGGCCGAACACGCTGGATCGGGCGCACAACCGATCGGTCATTGCCAATCTGCAATGGCGTGCCGCGGCCTCGCCGCGGCTGCTGCTGCGGCAGCAGGTGTATCTCGTCGATGCGGAATACCGCAACACCGTCATCGATGGGAGAACCCGCGAGGAGGGCGGCGATCGCGACCTCACGTGGCGTGGCACGGCCAACCTGACTATCGGCCAGCGGCAGTCGCTCGAGGCAGGGGGGCAGGCACAGTGGCTGCGCGGCTGGCGAATCCAGAGGGAATTCGCCGCGTTGGCGCCACCCGCCGAGATCGAGGCGCGCGATGAGTGGGTGGGCGGAGGCGGGTGGCTGCACTACCGCTGGCCGGTGACACCGGCGATCAGTCTGTTACCCGGTATCCGAGCCGACGGGTCGGGCCTGACGGGCGATCACGCTGTCTCGCCTTACGTGCTGAGCGAATGGCAGATGGCGCCGTCCTGGCGGCTGCGCGCGGGCATCGGCCGCCAGCCCCAGTTCGCGACATTGGATCAGAAGTTTGGCGGGAGCCCGGCGGCACGCGAAGACCTCGATCCCGAGCGGGCCTGGACTGCGGAGGCGGGCGTGGCGTGGCAGCCGAGGGCGGCCTGGCGCGTCCGGTTCGACGGCTACTACCGACGCGAACGCGACCGGCTTCGCTTCGAGCTGTCGGAGTTCCGTCGAAGCGGTAACCTGATCGTCCGGCCGGGCGACGCGTACTGGGCGAACGCGCTCAGCGGCAGCGCGTCGGGCGGCGTCGTCACGCTCGAAGGGCGACAGGCCAACGGCCTTTCCGGTTGGATCTCGTTTGCCGCCGCGCGCACGAATTTGCGAGACATCCTGACTGGCGAGCAGTTCATCAGCGACTACGATCAGGCGCGGACCCTGAACGCGTACGCCATCTACCGCACCGCCCGGCAGATCTCGCTGAGCGCGCGGTATCGGTACGGGTCGAACTTTCCGCTCGTTGGATATTACGAGTCCGTCACCGACCAGATCTGGATGCTGGCCGAGCGGCGCAACGAGGCTCGTCTGCCGGCCTATAGCCGCCTCGATCTGCGGGCGGACTCTGGGCATTCACGTACCGGCGCAGCCGCCTCACGCTGTTCACCGAGATCGTGAACACGACCGCGCGCGGCAACTACGGTCCCGACGCCCCGACGTTCCGCCTGCCAGGCGGCGTCGTGACGGGTCTCACACAATCGCTCTTTCCGTTCCTGCCGTCCGCGGGCGTGCTGATCGAATTCTGATAGGGACAGGAGACAGGAGGTAGGAGAGAGGAGCTAGGAGTGTGGGAGGGAGGCAGTTGTCCAATTTCCTACCTCCTACCTCCTACCTCCTGGTTCAAAAGAGGTACCGCACCTCGAGCTGCAACATCCGGGGCGGGTCGATGTTCGCAAGCGACGGAAGCGCATTCGGCGCGGTGCCCACCGCGACGACCTGGCCGAAGGTCGGGTTGATCACGGGGGCATCGCCGTAGATCGTCTGCGCGCGCCCCAGGATGTTCCCATGATTGAAGAGGTTGAAGCCTTCCGCCCGCAACAGGATGGCGTGTCCGCCCAGCTTCACACGCTCCTCGACGAACACCGACACGTCCTGCGTTCCGCTGCCGCGAAATGCCGACTTGCGGATGATGCCGTCGTCGACCACCGGGCGATCGTTGTTGGCGCCATCGCCGTTGTTGTCGATGCCCGTCGTGGAATTGAATGGACGGGCCGACGCCAGCTGCGTCACGGTGCCGGCCGTGAGGTCGAATGGCAGGTGATACCAGAAAGAAATCACCGCGCGGTGCCGCTGATCCACGACGCTGGGGCCGCGCTCGTCTTCGCCGAGCCGGGAGATGTGCGACTCGTTCGGTGCGATTCCGTTGCCGTCCGGCTCGGTCGTGTTCGTCGCCTTTGACAGCGTATAGCTGACGTTCGCGTACATCTTTGCGTTGCCGCGATAGCTGACCTGCGTTTGCAGGCCGTCGTAGTCGGCGACGCCGAGATTCATCAACACGTTGACGGATCGCACGCCCCCGTTGACGGGGACGATGGGGCGGGTGGCGTTGGCGGCGGCGACGGTCCGCGTCTGTCCCGGGGCGGTGCGATCGAACGGTGTGGGCGCGTTCAGGTCGACCGACCGATCGAGATTGGTCCAGTGCTGGTGCACGTAGTCGGCGCCGGCAAACAGCCCGTGCATCACCTCGCGTTCGGCGCCAACGGAGACGACCTGGCTGCGCGGGTTCACGAACTCGTCGGGGTAATTCGGTAACAGGCCGAAGTTCAGGCCGTAGCTCGCGAATTGCTCCTCGTAGAACTCGCGGCGACCGGCGCGAATGGTGATGTTGCGGGCCGGCTGCTGCGCGAGCGGAAGCGTGCGTGGATCGAGGGCCAGCGGCACGCAGGGAGCGGTCAGGCAGGCGGGGAATCCGGTCTGACCGGGCGTGGCCGTGTAGGTGACGATGCCGTCCAGACCGCCGGTCAGCGCGCTGGCCAGGGCGTTGGCCCGAATCTGCGTGTAGTACATCCCGTAGCCGCCACGAATCGCGAGCCGCGAATCACCATTGGGATGCCATCCGAAGCCGACCCGAGGCGCGAAGTTCGTGGTCGCGTCGGTCAACGTCTGCCGGTCGTAGCGCAAACCCGCGTCGATGGTGAGGTCGTCGTGCAGCCGGATGCTGTCCTGCACGAACGCCACCGACATCCACTGCTTCAACTCGTAGCTGGTGATGCCGTAGTTGACCGGCTCGGTGTATTGCTGCACATCGGACAGCGTCAACTGCTCGAACGGCGCGGTCGTGGTGTTGAGGAACGTGAAGGTGCCGAGCACCGCCTGACCCGGCTCGCTGCCGGTGCCGCCGGACGTGTGATGAACGACGCTTCCGCCCATCCGCAACGTGTGCATGCCGCGCGACCACGACAGCGTGTCGGCGAACTGCACTTGACGGCCGAAGATGTCGGACGAGCGCGACTCCCCGATGGTGAACGGCGCCGAGCCCGCTCGGGTGTAGGTCGTCGAGAGCTCCTGCGGCTCCCAGAGTGTCACCGGGTCGCCGTGGAGATAGCCGAACCGCGCTTCGTTGAGCAGCGTGGGGCTGAGGACGGTCGTGTGATTGATCTGCGTCGTCCACGCCCCGCGCGTGTACCGCCGGGCGACGGTCGGGGCGTTCGTGCCGACGACGGCGTCGTTGGGGTTGGTATCGAAGAAATGATCGTAGTTGCCCCGCACCATCAACGTCTGCGTCGCGCCCAGCTTGTGATCGAGCCGGGCGTTGAGGAGCTTCTGACGATACTGGCCCACATAGGTCAGGCTGCCGTCAGGAGGGAGCACGTAGGAGGGCAGCGTGCTCGACAGGTATGTCGTCCGGTCCTGGTGGGTGTAATCGGCGGTGACGAAGAAGAACGTCTTGTCCTTGACGATCGGTCCGCCGATCGATCCGGACACCTGGCTGAGCTCGTCGGGAAAATCCGCCGGATTGATCGCTTCGAGCGTGCCGGGCGTGGTGCAACTCGGCACCGACGCCGGACAGAATCCCGTGGTCGATAACGTTGTCGCTTGTGCTCCGCCGGGCCGGCCCAGGTACAGCGCCTCGCCCCGCACCGCATTGGTGCCGGTCTTGGTCACCATGTTGAGCGCGGGACCGGAGGTCCAGCCGTACTCCGACGAGAAGGCATTGGCCAGCACCGACACTTCCTGCACCGCACCAATCGGAACCGTCGCCAGCATCGTCTGGCGCCCCCACGCCTCGTCGTTGCTCGCGCCGTCGAGCATGAACGTGGTGGTGCGGCGGCTGCCCGCCGCGGTGATGAAGTAGGTGGCGTTCACGAAGAGATCGCCCGTCCCCTTGCCCTGTCTGAACGCCGAGTTGAAGAGCGGCACGGTCGTGACCTTCCGGCCCTGGATCGGGATTTCGTCGAGGGTCCCGCTGTCCAGCCGCCGGCCGATCTGCGCGTCGGCGCGCACGCCCTGATTGGTGCCGAAGACGACGAC
>DATLLC010000231.1:0-27702 GCA_035538015.1 Vicinamibacterales bacterium | reverse complement strand
ATGATCCAGCGCTTCTTCCTGTGGCAGGTGCTGAACCTCTTCGAGCGCCCGGGCGGCGCGCCGCTAGGTGTCGTCCTGGCCGGTCTCATCGTGGCCTGGTTGATCGTTCCCGCGCGCGCCGCGTTCAGTCTCGTCGTCGGCACGTCCGCGGCGCTCGCGGTGCTGGCGATTGCCCTGGTGCGCGCCGCCGCGATGAATCCCGCTGTCCTGGTGCCACGGCAGATCGTCGCCGAGGGGCTCGCGTATCCCCTGGACATGTTCTGGCATCTCGCGGGCGCGCACCCCACGATGATTTGGATGGCCATGGCGCTCCTCGTCGCGCGGCTGTGTGGCGCGGGAGGCCGCTGGCCGGCAGGCGAGCGAGCCGCTCACCTCGGCTGGGTGGGGTGGTCGCTCTGGTTCGGCGTCATCGACTCGGGCATCACCATCAACTACGTGCTGCTGCCGACGGTATGCCTCCTCGCGGCCGTTGGCATCGACCTCGTCGCCATCGGCCAGCACGCGGCCGCGTTGTGGCCGGGCCGTCGCGGTCAGATGACGCGCGCGGCACTGACCGGCGCCGCGTTGCTGGTCATCGCGGACCAGTGGACCGGCACGGGGACCCTGCAGCACCGCCTGGCCACTGCGCGGCCGACGATCGAGGTCGCGGGCATCGAGGAGGTTCGCCAGACGCTGCGGCCAGGGGATCGCGTGGCGTGCACGGACGAACTGGCGTGTCTGCTCCTGGTCGGACGCGTCGACGCGTGGCTGGCGCTCGACGACTACGTCCGCGATCGGTTCGTCGTCAGTCAAGCGTCGCAGCGAGTTGGCGTCTACGCGGCCGCACCCGCCGCGTTCGGCCTGCGCGATCTCTTCGCGCCGGATGCTGCCGGCGCTCCGCCGGCGCGCCTCATCGTGATCGACGTCTTCAAGGACTACCCGATCGGTAACTCCCGGTCGTGGCTGCCACGCGCTCTCGATGCCGACCACCTCCAGGCCCGCAGCCTGCTCAGCACGCGACAGGCTCGAGTGGTGGAAGTGTTGGAGCAGTAGGGATCAGGGATCAGGGATCAGGGATCAGGGATCAGGGGTCAGGAGTCAGGGGTCAGCGAGTCAGGGGTCAGGGATGAGGGGACGTCGGACGAGGGCTCCCGGGGAGCAGGTGGGCCCACGCCAATCGCCGATGTCGTCACCGGCCAGGCGAAGCGTTCGATCACAGCGGCCCTAAGGGCGTTCTCGACGAACTCCTCGATCGGCAAATCGTGCTCGGCGGCCTCGATCTCCGCGTTGCGCGCGCGGGTGATCGGATGCCGGGGCGTGAACAGCGTGCAGCAATCGTCGTCCGGCTGGATGGAGATCGCGTAGGTTCCCAGGCGCTCGGCCTGGCCAGTGATCTCGCCCTTGTCCATGCCGATGAGCGGACGGAACACCGGCATGCGCACGGCCGACCCGGTGACCGCCATGTTCTCCAGCGTCTGCGAGGCGACCTGTCCGACGACGTCGCCCGTGACGAGTCCGTGGGCGCCGATGTTCGCGGCCACGCGGTCCGCGATGCGCAGCATCAGGCGCCGATAGACGATCACCCGCATCGCGCTCGGCACCGAGAGCGTGACCTGGCGCTGGATCTCGCCGAAGGGCACGAGCAGCAGCCTGGCGCTCAGCTGGAAGCGGCAGAGATGCTGCACCAGCTGGCGCGTCTTGTCCTGGGAGGCCCGGGACAGGAACGGATAGCTGTGAAAGTGCACGAAGGTGACAGTGCAGCCGCGCCGCATCATCCGCCAGGCGGCCACCGGCGAATCGATGCCTCCGGACAGGAGGGCCACGAGGCGGCCGCCGGTTCCGCTCGGCAGCCCGCCGGCACCGGGTTCCTTGCCGAAGTAATAGAAGGCCTCGCCGGGCACGATCTCGACGCCGACGATCAGCGCCGGGTCGTGCAGATCGACGGCCCAGCCCCGAAGGTCCGCGATGCGTGCGCCGAGCGCGCGTTCGATCTCCGGTGACCGCAACGGGAACCGCTTGTCGGCGCGGCGCACCTTCACCCGGAAGTTGACCGGCGCAACCGCGGGCAGGCCGCGCAGCACGCCGGCTTCGTTCGCGTCGTAATCTGGGGCCACTCGCGTGGCGAGTGAGTAGTTCGCGAGGCCGAAGACGTACTGGAGCCGCTCACGCACCTCGTCGACTGCAGCTTCTCGCCCGAGCACCACCTCGATCCGCCCCATCGGCACGCGAACCTCACGTACGCCCAGACCCACCAGCGCCTTGCGCAGGTGCTGGATCAGATGCCGCTGGAACCAGGGGCGATTCTTCCCCTTGAGGGCAAGCTCCTGGTAACGCAGCAGGATTGAATGGGTCATCGGTACCAGCGTACACTCTTCGTTTTGCGGCGGCGGTTCCTCGTCAGAGCAAGCATATCGATGACTGAAACGTGGGTGTTGGCGGCGGGCGCGGCCATCGCGGGCCTGGTGCAGGGCATTTCGGGTTTCGCCTTTGCCATGGTAGCCATGTCGATCTGGGTGTGGGGCGTCAATCCGCAGCTGGCGGCGGTCATGGCCGTGTTCGGCGGCCTGACGGGGCAGATCATCTCCGTGATCCGGGTGCGCCGGGGCTGGCAAGTCTCGCTCCTGTGGCCCTTCGTCCTGGGAAGTGCCGGGGGCATCCCCATCGGTACCCGCTTGTTGCCGCTGCTCGACCCCAATCGCTTCAAGCTGGTGCTCGGCGCGATGCTGGTCGCTTGCTGTTCGGCAATGCTGGCCACGACCCGGCTCCCCGCCATCCGGAGCGGCGGCCGGGTCGCCGACGCGGCGGTGGGACTCCTGGGCGGCGTCATGGCGCCGCTGAGCGGGTTCAGCGGCCTGGCGCCGGCTCTGTGGGCCACGCTGCGCGGCTACACCAAGGACGAGCACCGCGCGGTCCTGCAGAACTTCAATCTGGTGGTGCTGGCGGCCACGATGGCCTCGCTGGTATGGTCCGGCCGGGCGCGCACCGACCACCTGCCGCAGATGAGCGTGGTCGCGGCGTCGCTGGTCGTACCCTCGGTGTGGGGGTCGAAGATCTACCTCGGGCTGAGCCCGATCGCCTTCAGGAATGGCGTGCTGTGGGTGCTCGTGTTCGCCGGGCTGACCATGCTGGCTTCGGCGCTCAAGAACATGATGCTCTGAAGCGTCAATCGGGGGTCCGGACCGCCGCCGCGGCCCAGTGGCCTGATATCACGGCGCCTTCGATGGTGGCCGGCAGCCCCGTGTCCACCCAGTCCCCCGCCAGCAGCAGGCCGCGGACCGCAGTCCGCGTGCCCGGCCGGGCCGGCTGCCCGGGGGCCAGGGAGAACGTCGCTTGCCTCTCCCGGACGGCCGACGCATGCAGAACGCACGCCTCACGAGCCTCCGGGAGGCTTTCGTGAACTTCGCGCGTCGCCATCGCGATCAGCTCGTCGTTGGTCCGCCGCACGACGTCAGCCGCCCCACTGGAGACCAGGGACAGGTGCGACCGCTCGCGCCGAAGCAGCCTGCCCTTGTCGAACGCCCATTGGAACACGCGCCCCGGCAGC
Source organism: Vicinamibacterales bacterium (assembly GCA_035538015.1). Classification (GTDB taxonomy): domain Bacteria; phylum Acidobacteriota; class Vicinamibacteria; order Vicinamibacterales; family UBA2999; genus VFZN01. The sequence continues at coordinate 24,179 of DATLLC010000231.1, read as the reverse complement.
CCAAGGAGCATCTCCTCCAGCACGGGCCTGTCGTACCAGAGGTTGACCGTGACAATGGGCGACCGGCCAGTGGCCTCCGCTCGGTCGAGCAGCTCGGCGAGGACGGCCGGCGCAGGCTGGAAGACGTCTCCAAGGGCCGTCCACGGCGCGGCGCAGATCACCACTGACGCGCGAAGCCGCTGGCCGCGCACTTCGACTCCCACTACCCGACCGCCCTCGATCACTACCCGCGCCGCCGATTTCGTCCGCACCTCGGCATGCCGCGCCTCCAGCCACCCGCGCGCGGGTTCTGCGTACAGCTCGTCGAGCGGCACGGCCGGCAGCACGAGCGCGGCGCGCTCCGCGTCAGGGCCGAACAGGCGGCTGAGGATCTCGACGAAGGTGGCGGCCGCCGCTTGATCGATCTGTTGGTTCAACGCCGCCAGGGCCAGCGGTTCCCAGAACAGCTCGATCAGACGCGGCGCCTGTCCGTGCGCCGCCAGCCAGTCACGCACCGTCACCTCGCCGGCCGAAGACGCCCCGCGCGAAGCCGGCTCGGGGCGCCCATGTCCGGCAACCGCCGCGCCAACGCGGAGCACCGACACCTTTTCTCTCCACGAGAGGGCGTCCCAGGCCAGTACCCCGGCCAGCAGGTGGAGCGGCGCCGGCAGCGGTGGCAGGTGCAAGGTCGATCGGCGGCCGCTCCGCTCCACGATGGTGAGGGCGAGACCGCTCTGCCGCCACACGCGATCGGCGGCGCCAATGCGGTGAAGGAAGGCGAGCGTCTGGTCGTAGCACCCCATGAGCACGTGCTGGCCGTTGTCGAGCTTCTCGCCTGTGATCGGGTCGCGCACCGCCGACGCGCGACCGCCGAGCGTAGGACGCGCCTCCAGCACGAGAACGCGTGCCCCCTCGTGGACGAGTGCGGTCGCGGCCGCCAGGCCGGCGAAGCCGGCGCCGATGACGATGACGTCCGGGCTCACGCGCGCGGCGCCGGTCCCAGGCGCATGCCGGTGAGGCCCATGCGGCTGCGGGTCCAGACGCCGGCGGCGATGAGGGCACGCACCGGCTTGGGCACGCGCACACGCGCCGAGAACACGTCGTAGTTCCGCTTCTCGATGCGCTGGAGGATCTCGAAGTAGATCCCACCCATGATCTCCGCCGCCACCAGCGAGCGGGCACACGCCGGCGGCAGGGCCGCCGCGGCGCGGCTGTAGTACTCGCGCGCGCGGATGCACTCGAAGCGCAGCAGCCGGCGCACCGCTTCCGATGGTGTCCGCTGCGCCAGGTCGGCCTCGCTGCAGCCGAATTGCCGCAGATCCTCCGTTGGCAGGTAGATGCGGCCCTTGGACAAGTCGTCCTTCACATCGCGAACGATGTTGGTGATCTGCAGGGCCAGCCCGAGATTGACGGCATATTCCCGCCCCTCCGGGCCTCGGCATCCGAAGATCTCGACGCACATCAGCCCGACGGCGGACGCGACGCGCGTGCAGTACTCGACGAGTTCGTCGAACGTCTCGTATCGCTGCTGGTGCAGGTCCATCTCGACCCCGTCGACGAGTGCCTCGAACGGGTCCCGCGACAAGGCGAATCGCCGCACGATCGGCTGCAGGTGCCGGCCCTGCTCGGTCGAAGGCGGCCCGCTGCCAAAGACCCGAGCCACCTCGTCGCGCCACTCGGCCACTCGGGTCGCTGCGAGCTCCGGCACGGGCTCCTCGTCGACGGCGTCGTCCACAGCCCGGCAGAAATCCCACACGACACCCACCGCGCGGCGTTGCTCGGCCGGCAGCACCAGGAACGAATAGGAGAACGAGGTGTCGCGGGACACGGTCAGTTCAAGGGTGCAACGTGCGGCGTGCGGTGTGCAAGGTGCGGTGCCGGGTGCCGGGTGCCGGCTGCCGAGTGCAGGGTGCCGAGTGCAGGGTGCTGACGGCGACATCGAGTGCACGTTGTGCATTCGGCGCTGCGTCCAGGGGACCACACGAGGCGCCGCGGGGCGGGCACCTCGGACCCCGCACACTGCACCGCACTCCCCACGCTGCACCCGGCACACAGCACCTCACCCGGCACTCGGCACCCGGCACCCTGCACTCTGCACTCTGCACTCGGCACTCGGCCTATCTCCAAGCCAGGGTCTTCCACGCGATCGCGGCCCAATCCAGGGCGCCGAGTTTGGGACGCTGGTCGAACACATTGAAACCGCCCGCCTGCAGGTGCGCGAGCAGGCGAGTCCCCCCGAGCCACGTCGCCCGCAACTCGTAGCGCAGCCGGCCCGACACACCATCACAGACCGGCCGGCCCCGCTGGAACAAGCCTCGGGTGCGGTGGCCACAGTCCTCCAGCGCGGCCCGCCACGCCGGCGTCCACTCGCGACGGTCGAGCGAGGCGGCCTCGGCCCCGTGCCGGAGCCACACCTCCTCGGGCACATAGAGACGGCCGCGCGACCAGTCCACCGCGAGGTCCTGCCAGAAGTTGGTCAGCTGCAGCGCCGTACACACATCGTCCGATGCCCGATCGAGCGCATCCTCCTTGTAGCCGCAAAGGCGCAGGACAATGCGCCCGACGGGGTTGGCGGAGCGGCGACAGTAGTCGAGGACCTCGGACCAGGACTCGTATCGCGCTTTGGTCACGTCCTGCTCAAAGGCGCTCAGGAGGTCGGTGAACAGCGGGACGGGCAGCTCGAAGAGATGGATGGTATCGAACAGGGCGGGAAAGAACTCCGCCTGCGCTGGATCCGGAAAGCGGTAGCCGCTGTCCTTCGAGCGTTTGGTCCCCTGCATCAGGCGCTGCCGATAGGCGTTCAGCAGGGCGATGCGGTCGGCGGGCTGACGGTCTGGTTCGTCGGCCACATCGTCGGCGGAGCGGGCAAAGGCGTAGACGGCGGCCACGTGCGGCCGCAGCGCCCTGGGCAGGAGGCGCGAGGCCACCGGGAAGTTCTCGTAATGCGTCCGCGCCAGCCGCTCGCAGGCCGCATAGGAGGCTGCGAGCGCGGATGGGCTCACCACTGCGTCTCGCTCACGCCGGCGCGATGATTGGCGGCTCGCGCCATCGTGAAGAGAAGGTCGGACACGCGGTTGAGGTAGACCAGCACCACGGGCTCCACCGCCTGCGCGCCAATATGCAACACGGCCCGTTCGGCCCGCCGGCAGACGGCACGGGCCAGGTGCAACGCAGCGCCCGCGGGCGTCCCGCCTGAGAGGATGAAATGGCGGAGCGGCGGCAGTTCCGCGTCGAGCCGATCGATCCAGCGTTCGAGGCACGCGACCTGAGCGTCGGTCAACACCGCCTTGTCCACGCGCGTCGAGATCTTGCGCGAGGGATCGGCCAGCCGCGCGCCCACGGCGAACAGATCGCGTTGCATCGTCACGCACATCTCGTCGAGGTCCGGGGGCACGCCGGCGGCCCTGGCGGCGCCCAGGCAGGCCTGCAGTTCGTCGACCTCTCCATAAGCGGTCACGCGCAGGTCGGTCTTGCTGACGCGGGTGCCGTCGAACAGGCTCGTCTCGCCCGCATCACCGGTCTTCGTGTAGATCTTCACGTGAGAGAATTATATGTGGTCGGCCCCGCGGGCCGGTCCCGACACCGCGTGCCCACACGACAGAAATCCGCCCCTCCCGGGCTGCCATCTTCCGCCGAACGGCAGCGCTTCCGCCGTCACCTGCTCGGCTGGTACCGCGCCCATGGACGGGACCTGCCGTGGCGCAACACCGACGACCCGTACCACATCCTGGTCTCGGAGATCATGCTGCAGCAGACGCAGGTCGATCGCGTTTTGCCGAAGTATCAGGAGTGGCTCGCCAGGTACCCCACGTTCGCGGTCCTGGCCGACGCGCCGCCCGACGAGGTACTGGCCACGTGGTATCCGCTCGGCTACAACATCCGGCCGCACCGCCTGCAGTCGATCGCACGCGAGGCGGTCGTTCGTCACGGCGGCCAGCTGCCCTCCGACGAGGCGACGCTCCTCTCCTTCAAGGGCATCGGGCAGTACACGGCCGGAGCGATTCGCAGCTTCGCCTTCCGGCAGCGGGCGGCCATCCTCGACACCAACGTGGCACGCGTGGTGTACCGCGTGTTCGTCGGCAAGGGTGACCTCAAGAGCCACGCGATGAAGAAGCGCTTGTGGGCGATCTCCGAGGCTCTGGTTCCGCGCAAGGACGTGTTCGACTTCAATCAGGCTCTGATGGACTTTGGCGCGACGCAGTGCCCGGCACGCAAGCCGCGGTGCCTGGTGTGCCCGATGCAGAAGTACTGCCGATCGTACCCGCTGTCGGCGTGATCGACGCCAGCTCACGGCTGGTGGTGCAGGGCGCCCTAACCGACCAGCAGCGCGATGAGGTCGCGATCGGCCTCGGGAAACGGCAGCGCGGCGAGCTCGTGCCTCGGCACCCACCGCATCGCCTGCCCCATCATCGGCTTCGGCTCGCCTTCCAACCCACAGCGGTAGAAGTTCAGCTCGACCGTCTTCTCCGGATAGGCGTGCGTCACCTGGTGCACCCGCTCGCCGACCATAGCGACGATGTCGAGCTCCTCGTGCAGCTCGCGGCGGAGCGCCTCCGCGTGCGTCTCGGATGGATGCACCTTGCCGCCGGGAAACTCCCAGTGGCCTTCCAGGTGCGTGCCCTCGAGCCGAAGCGTCAGCAGAAAGGCATCGGCACGCTCGATCACCGCCGCCACGACAACGACCGGCGGCCCGGCTCCGGAGCCAGTCATTTCGGCGCCTGCGTCCCGACCCCGACCGGCTGCGTCCACGCCACCGCGCCGTTGGATTCGAGCACCTTCGCGCGAACGTAGCGCTCGTCGCCCGCGAACGTGTAGTTGGCGACGGGCACCGCCACTTCGCGGAGCACGCGACCACTCTGACCGATGAACTGGATGCGGTATTTGCTGTACGGAGTTGCCTTGACGGTGACCTGGAGCGCGGACGCGCTGGCCTCCAGCGTCTGCAGCTCGACGCCGGTAGAGGAATAGAACCGGCCCTGCTCCAGCGCGGAGACGAGCGCCCGCGCCTCCAGCGCTCCGGCCTGCACGTAGACCCACCCGTGTCCCGGGGACACGGCGGTCGGATCCCACGGCCGCTTGAAGTGATGCGCGTCGTCTACGGCGATGCCGTAGATCAGCTTGCCGCTCGTCAGCACGCGGTCCCACACCTCCTCGAGGCCCGGGACACCGCCGCCACCGGCGTTGTTCACTTGCGGGTGCCCGTTGTAGACCTCGAACAGTCTGGTGCGCTGCACGCTCGCCAGCTCCTCGGCCGAGATCGCCCAGCCGAAATTCGGGTGGTTGATGCTGGGGATTCCGTCCGCGGCGCGGATGGCGTCGACCATGCCTTGCACCATGCCGACCACCGTCGTCGCCTGTGGCGGATCGACCATCCGCCGCGGGTCAAGGCCGTTCACGTGGACAGGCTTGCGATCGACGGCACTGGTCACCTCCTCGCCCCTGACGACGAGGAACTTACCCGCTGCCCCCTGCAGCGCGTTGAGTCCGTCGACGCCGGTCAGGAAGTTGTGATCCGTCAGCACCAGAAATTCGTACCCGTGCTCGCGGTACCAGCGGACCACTTCTTCCGGAGTCGAGTCGCCGTCGCTGTTGAGGGTGTGAGTGTGGAGGTTGCCCTTGAACCAGCGGTCGGACGCTGCAGGTGCCACGCCCTGCACAGCAGCGTTGGCGGCGATAGGATCCCTCACGTTGGACCAGGCGGTCATGGTCCCGGCGAGCGCCAGCGCCGCGAGGACGCTCAGCCTACGTCGTGGGTGCAACGAACGGGAGCGCGTGGACGACGGCAGGCAGACTCCGTGCATCGTGATGGACCTCCAGCGACGTTCCCGGCGCGGTGAAGTCACGGTGAACATAGCCCAATGCGATGACGCTCGCGCAACGGGGTGAGAACACGGCGCTGGTAATGCGCCCCACCGCGCGGTCGCCGGCCTGGATGGCGGCGCCAGCGATCGGCGGTTCCGTGCCACCTTCCAGGCGCAGGCCGACGAGCTTCCTCGCCACTCGCCCGCCGCCGCGCGTCGTCACGCGGACAATCACCTCCTGGCCGACGTAGCAGCCCTTGGTGAAGGAGATGGCGCGGTCCTCGATCCCGGCCTCGAGCGGAATCGTGTCCTCGGTCATGTCCACCATGAAGCGGGGCATACCCGCCTCCACGCGGACCACGTCGAGCGCGTCGAGGCCGACTTCCAAGTGCGTTCGGAGCAAAGCGAAGACGAAGAGCTCCAGCTCCCGCACGGGAACATACGCGGCGCACGAGGGCACGCCGAACTCGAGGGCGGGGACCTCGATGACGCCCTCGACTCGGCGTGTGTCGGTCCCCTCTCCGGCCACGGCACCGAAAACCTGCAGCACGGCCATGCTCTCGGTTGCGTCGTCTATCTGGACGTCCTCGGCGAAGATCAACGCGTCCAACCGTGCGGCCAGTGCGGCGGAAAGCGCGGCTGGCACGTCCAGCAGCAGGTCCTCTACTGCCGCCACGACCCACAGGTCCGTGATCATGCGCCCCTGCGGCGTGAGATAGGCACTGTAAATGCGCTGGCCGGTGGCAATGGCCGCGATGTCGTTGGTGACGAGGCCCTGGAGCCAGGTCACCCTGTCGGCGCCGCGCAGCCGGAGCACGCTCCGATCGGTTCGCCGCACCACGGCGGTGCCCTGGACGAGGGCTTCGTAGCCCGATGGAGAGGACATGAAATACGATCATACAGGTGCGGACGGGTGCGGACGGGTGCGACAGGTGCGCATAGGTGCGATGGACGAAGGCGGGTGCGAAAGGAACGAAGTGTGCTGAAGCGGCTCGGAATCCTTGTTCTCCTCGTCAGTAGCGTGGCTGTGCTCGGCGCCCAGAACGCGCAGGTGCCGCTGCCGGCGCCCGCCGGCGCCGTGACCTACCTGGTGTTCCTCCAGCAGCGCCCGGTGGGGCGCGAGGAGGTGGCGCTCGTCAACGACGCCGATGGCTGGACGGTGCGGGGTTCGAGCCAGTTGGGCCCACCAATAGACGTCACCACGCGCCGGGCTGAGATTCGGTACGACGCTGCGTGGAATGCGCGATCGGCGACGCTCGAAGGCCTCTCCCGGGGTCAGGAGGTGCAGCTGCACACCAAGTTTGCGAATGGCACGGCGACCAGCGAAATCACCGCGCAGGGCACCACCGAGCAAAAGACTGACACCGTCAGCCCCGACACCATCGTCCTGCCAAACACCTTCCTTGGTTCGTACGCCGTGCTGGCCCGCCGGCTGCAGGGACTCGGCCCGAACGCGGAACTGAAGGCCTACATCGTGCCGCAGATGGAGGTGCTCGTTCGGGTGGCCGGCATCCTCGACGAGCGCATGGAGACTCCACGTACTGCGATTGCCGCGCGCCGCTTCGCGTTGAAGGTGGTCAATCCGCCGCCAGCCGGCGAGCTCGACGTGACTGTCTGGACCGATGACCGAGGGCAGCTCCTGCGCATGAGCATCCCGGCACAGCGGCTGGAACTGGCGCGCGAGGACATTGCTTCCGCCGGGACCCGCACCACCTCGTTCTCGCTGTCCGGCGACGAGCGTGTGTCGATTCCAGGGGTCGGGTTCAACCTGGCGGGGACGCTGACCAGGCCGTCCAATCGATCCGGCCGCCAGCCCGCGGTCGTGCTCATCGCCGGCTCGGGCCTCACCGACCGCGACGAAACGGTGGCCGGCATCCCCATCTTCGGCCACCTGGCGCGCGGCCTGGCCGAGGCTGGCTTCGTCGTGGTCCGTTACGACAAGCGTGGCGTCGGACAAAGCGGTGGCCGGACCGAGTCGGCCACGCTCGCCGACTACGCCGAGGACGCGCGCTCGGTGGTGCGGTGGCTGGAGCGGCGGCCCGAGGTGGACAAGGATCGCCTGGCCGTCGTCGGCCACAGCGAGGGCGCTGCCGTCGCCATGCTGCTCGCCGCTCGTGAGGACCGCGTCAAGGCGGCGGTACTCGTCGCCGGCCCTGGCACGACCGGCGCGGAGTTGGTGCTCGAACAGCAGCGGCACCAGCTCGACGCGATGAAGGTGGACGCCACCGAGCGCGCGGCGAAGATCGCGCTACAGGAACAGATTCAAGCGGCCGTGCTCAAGGGCACGGGCTGGGACGGCGTGCCCGAGAACTTGAGGCGCGCCGCTGACACACCGTGGTTCCAGAGCCTGCTTGCGTTCGACCCGGCCCGGGTCATGAAGGACGTGGACCAGCCGCTGCTGATCGTGCAGGGCGAGCTGGACGTGCAAGTGCCGCCACATCATGCCGACAAACTGCTGGCCATGGCCCAGGCACGCGATCGGAAGGTAGACGCGCAAGTGCTGAAGGTGCCGGGCATCAATCACCTCCTGGTGCCGGCTAAAACCGGCGAGGTGTCGGAGTACGGCGCGCTCGCCGACGCGGAGGTCGCGCCGGCGGTGCCCGCGGGCATTGGCGCCTGGTTGGCGAAGACGTTTAGTGTTGGGAGATAAGAAGAATCTCTTGATCTCCTGATGTGGTGATCTGGTGATCGATCGATGGATCTGTTGATCTGTTGACGTATCTGGCGATGTTGATCTTGCTGCGGCGGGACCTTCCGATCACAGCCGCTGCCACAGGCCGTCCACCGTCGCGCGAAGGCGGGCGGCGGCGTCGGCGGCGGACTCGCCCTCGGTGAACTGGATCGGATCCCCGAACTGAATCCTCACGTGCGAGCGCGACCAGGGCAGCAGGCCGCGCCAGTTGAACGATCGTCCGCGAGGCCAGATGTCGTAGGCGCCCGCGATCGCGACCGGCACGACCGGCACGCCCAGATGTCGCGAGAGGATAGGCGCGCCCTTCTTGAAGCGTTTGACCGTCCCGTCGATGGACCGCTCGCCTTCCGGGAACAGGATCAGCACCTTGTCGTGCGCCAGGCCGAAGGCGCCTGCTTTCATGGCCGGCACGAGGTTGGAGTCGGGATCGACCGGCACGCAGTGGAGTTTCCGCGCCACCCACGACATCAGCGGCGTTTCGAAATATTCCACCGCCCCGACGAAGAACGCGCGGGCCAGGGTGCGGTAGGGTAACACCCCGCAGACAAAGAACGGATCGACGTAGCTCTGGTGGTTGGGGCAGATGAGGAACGCGCCGGCCTTCGGCAGGTTGTCAAGGCCGCTCACTCGCACGGTCCCGAGCAGGCGAGGCAACAGCCAGCTGACCACGTACAACACCGGCTCGAGTATCGGACGCGGCGCCAGAAGACCGCCCAGGACGGGATCGGTCTCGGGCGGCAGATCGCTCAGAAGCACGGCCCATGAGTCGTCGGACACGCCCGCGACCGTGGCCGCGTTGCCGGCTGCCGCCGTCCGGTTGCCGACTGCCGGTGTCCGGCTGCCGATTACCGCCGTCAGGTTGCCGGTTGCCGGCGTGCGGTTGCCGGTTGCCGGCGTCCGGTGGCCGGTTGCCGGCGTCCGGTTGCCGGGTACAGGCCGCACGGCGTCAATCAACTGGCCCAGCGTGAAGATCTGGTGCGTCTGCTCCTCGGCGACGGGTACGCCGAACTCCTGTTCCAGCTCGGTGAGCAGCTCGACCCTCCCCATCGAATCGAGGCCCAGGTCGAGCTCGAGATTCGCCGAGGGCCGGCACGGGAGGCCTCCGATCGCGCGGCGGCGCACCACCTCGAGGGCCGCGGACACGTGCGGATCGGCCTGCCAGCGTTCGTCGGCCTCGGAGACCGCTGGGCTCGTGGACGAGGCAATCTCCTGCAGCCGGCGGACAATCTCGTGCCGCTTCAGCTTCCCAGTGGTGGTCCGCGGCAGCGGCTCGAACCAGACGTCGTAGCCGAGCACCCTCTTGTAGGACGGCAAGCTCGCCGACAAACCCTCCAGCTCGAAACGGAGCAGATCCCCCGCGTTGACGACCTTGCGCGCGGCTAACGCTTCCATGTCTGGCACCACCACGCCGTAGAGCCGCTGGCCCGTTTTGTCCTCGCCGAACGCCGTGACGCATAGTTCCTTCACGAACGGCGATTGGCGATAGTGCGCCTCGATCTCTTCCGGGTAGAGATTCTTGCCGTTGGCGAGGATGATCACTTCCTTCTTCCGGCCGGTGATCGTCAATCGCCCCTGCCGATCCACGCGGCCCAGGTCCCCGGTGAGGAGCCACCCCTCGCGCATCACGGCCGCGGTCGCGTCGGGCCGATTGAAGTAGCCCTGCATGATCAGCGGGCCGCGCAAGGCGATCTCGCCGTCTTCGGCGTCGCGGCTGCCACCTTCAGGCGCCAGGATCTTCAGCTCCATGCCCGGTAGGGGCCGCCCGACGGTATCGAGGTGCGCCTCGTCGGGCGTGTTGATGGTGGCGGCGCCGCTCGTCTCGGTCAGACCGTAGGCCTGGAGAATCGTGAACCCGAGCCCGTAGAGGTCGCGCCCGACCGCCGGATCGAACTTCGAGCCACCGGTCACGAAGAACCGCATCTGTCGGCCCATCATCGCGTGCACGCGTGTAAACAGCGTGGGCCCGAGGTTCACCCCGATGCGGCGCGCGCGGACACTGGTGGCGAGCATGGCCCGGAACGCCCATTTCGCAAAGGTCCCGCGCCTGTCAACCTCTCGCAGGATGCGTTCGTGGATCAGGTAGAAGAACTGGGGCACACACGCGAAGATGGTGATCTGCCGCTCGGAGAGCGCGCGAACCAACTCCTGCGAGCTGAGCGTTTCCAGGTACACCACTCGAGCCCCCACGGCAAGAGGGAGCAGGAGATTGGCCAGCTGCGCCAGCGAATGGAACAGCGGCAGCACGCCCAGCACGCTATCGGTCGCGCGGACGTTCAGGACTGCAAAGGCCGCGTCCCTCTCGGCCACCAGGTTGGCATGGGAGAGGACCACGCCCTTCGGATCCGACGTTGTGCCGGAGGTGTAGAGGATGACAGCGGGTGCCGCGGCCTCGACCACCAAGGCGGCATCGGCGGCCACGGGATGCGGCGGGCCTGCTGACGCATCCGCATGCACGTCCAGCACGACGACGCCGGTCAGCCCCGCGAGGGCCGCATCTGCCGTCTCGCGGAGCCGCTGGCTGGTGAACAGGGCCCGCGCTCCCGAATCCTTCAGGATCGTGGCGACCTGGGCGGCCGAATAGTTGGTGTCGAAGGGCACGACGACGCCACCGACGGCGAGAATGGCCAGGTAGGCGCCACACCAGTGGGCGTCGTTGTGCGCGAGGATCGCGCAGCGGTCGCCGGGGAGCACGCCGGCGTGTCGCAGCCGACTCGCGCGGTCCGCGGTCAGCTCCTGAAGGGCGCGATAGGTGTAGCGATCGATCGTGTCCTTGCGCTGGACCTCGACGGCCGTGCGATCGCCGAAGCGCCGGACCGTCTCTTCGAAAATGCGATACAGGTTCGCCACGCGGCCGGCGTTCACAGTATCACCAACCTCAGCCACCCGACCTCGGAGACGACGCCGCTGCCGGAGCAGCGGTGCCGACACCTCGGCGGCGACCATGCCCGCCCTGCGGAATCGCGGCAAGAGAACCGCCGCCGAGTGATTTTTCAGGCGTAAGCAGGCCGGGACACCGTGGCAAGGTTGATGCACCGGATCTCAGTGCCCCCCGGCGATCGGGGGCGGTGGCGCCTCGAAGGCGCGCCGCCGGCCGACCGGGCAGGGGGACAGGAGGGTGTGACAATGACAACGCTCCTGGAAAGGCCTGTCATGAAACCTCGCAAGCTCGGTCTCTTCGATCAGCTGCGCGAGGAGATGGATCGGATGTTCGAGACCGTTCCTCCGACTCGATTCGGGTTCGCGCCGTGGCGCGAGATGGCCTTCGTACCAGCACTCGAAATCGAGGAGAAGGAGAACAAGCTGTTCGTCAAGGCCGACTTGCCCGGCCTGAAGAGGGAAAACGTGAGGGTGGACGTAGCCGTCGAAGGCGTCACCATCACGGGCGAGCGCAAGGAGGCAAAGGAGGAGACGAAGGAGGGGTACTTCCGGACGGAGCGGCTCTATGGATCGTTCGAGCGCTTCGTTCCGCTGCCCGAGGGGGCTGTGCTCGACAAGGCTGTCGCCGAGTTCAAGGACGGCGTCCTGACCGTGACCGTGCCACTGGGCAACGTGCCGAAACCGGAGACCAAGACCCTGCCGATTGCCTAAGCAAGGCGATGTAAGTGGCAGTAGGGCGGCGCGGCGGCGTGCCAGCCACGGGAAGGGGACACCCGATGGCTGTCGCCGCCGCGTCGCCTGTACGGCGGAGCGGACGAGGCCACGGCCGCCCGCTGCAGGATCGGGGCCCTGGAACCTCGACGCTGGAGTACGCTGTCCCTGCATGTCACTGGACAAACTGAACGTGAGCCTGGCTCACGACGTTGCCGCGCTCGAGCGGGAGGGTCGGGCCAAGGCGCCCGAACGCGTCCTTGACGGTTACGTGCCTACCTCCGGCGCTCGAGGCCCGCGGTATCGACTGCAAGGCCGCGACGGGGCATTCCTCCGGATGAACGCGAACAGCTACCTCTCGCTCTCGCATCATCCCGCGATGCTCCACGCGGCTGACGAGGCCGCCCGTGTCTTCGGCGCGGGGCCCGGCGCGGTCCGCTTCATCGACGGCACTTCCGTCCACCACGTGGCCCTGGAACAGCGGATTGCTTCGTTCACCGGTCGTCCCGCCGCCAAGGCGTTCAATTCGGCGTACACGACCATCCTGGGAACCGCCATCACCCTGTCGAGCGCCGACACCTACTGGATTGGCGACGAACTGAACCACAACTGCATCATCCGCGCGATGCGGATCGCCAACATCCCTGGCGACCGTCGATCGATCTTTGCCCACAACAGCGCGGAGGACCTGGCGCGCAAACTCGAGGCCGTGCCCGACGGCATCGTCCGCGTCATCGTGATTTTCGACGGCATCTTCAGCATGCGTGGAGACGCCGCACCGTTGAAAGAGCTGATTCAAGTGACCGCGGCGCACGAGTCCCGCTTCCGTGACGGCGTGGTGACGATGATGGACGACTCGCACGGCATCGGGGCGTATGGCGCAACGGGGCGCGGTACCGAGGAGCATGCCGGCGCTCGCGTCGACGTGCTGGTCGGCACGTTCGGCAAGGCGTTCGGCGTCAACGGCGGGTTCGTGGCCGGCAGCCCGGAGCTCGTCGAGGCGGTCCGCCAGAAGGCGGACACCTATATCTACACCAACCCGCTCGGCGCCGCGGACTGCGCAGCCGCGGTGGCGGCGGTGGAGATCGCCGACAGCGCCGAGGGTCGAGACCGCCTGGCGAACCTGGCCGCGCGGACGCGACAGTTTCGCGATGGGCTCGATGGGCTCGGCCTCGAGTCGATTCCCGGCCCGCACCCGGTCGTGCCCTTGCTCGTCCGCAGCACCGACAAGGTGCGCACGATGGTTGGCGGGCTGTTCGAGCGCCACATCCTGGCGGTGGGGCTCACGTTCCCGGTCGTCCCGAAGGGCGACGAGACGATTCGCTTCCAGGTGAACGCGGCCCATACCGAGGCCGACATCGAGGAGGTGCTGGTGGCGGTCGGTGAGCTCACGCGTTAACGCCGCGGGGGCCGGCCTCCTGGCCGTGGCGGTGCTCATCGGGGAACCGACCGAAGCTGCCGCGCAGGACCCCTCGCCCACGGAGCAGGGCGAGGCCGCATCGTCGCCCGGGCCGAGCTGGTCTGGCTCGGCCAGTGTGGCGGGGTACTTCGTGCCCGAAGACAGCAACTACTTACAGCCCACGGTGTCGGTGGACCGCGGATGGCTTCATCTCGAGGCGCGCTACAACTACGAGGCCCAGCAGACCGCGTCGTTCTGGGCGGGCGTCAACTTCGAGGCTGGCGAACGTGTGACGCTGGCGCTCACTCCCATGTTCGGGATTGTGACCGGCGACACCGACGGCGTCGCGCCAGGACTGCTCGTGACGCTCGCGACCTGGAAGCTGGAGCTCTACAGCGAGGCCGAGTGGGTGGTCGACACCGCCGAGACGTCCGGCAGCTTCTTCTATAACTGGAGCGAGCTCACCCTGCAGCCGGTGGAGTGGTTCCGCTTCGGCCTCGTGACCCAGCGCACGCGCGCCTACCAGAGCGACCGCGACATCCAACGCGGCCTGCTCGGCGGCGTGATGTGGCGGAACGCGTCGTTCACCGGGCACGTCTTCGAGCCGTTCTCGGATCAGCCCACCGTCGTCGTGTCGGTGGCAATTGAGTTCTGACTTCGAATCTGGTGATCTCTTGAGCTGGTGATCTGGTGATCGAATCTGACGATCTGGCAATCGATCGATGTATCTGATGATCTATCTTGCTATCTATCCGACGATCGACTTGGCGACCTGACCTCGGTGCACGCGCTCACCGGATTGAGAGATAGATCGCCCAGATACGTCAGCAGATCCCGAGATCAGTCGATGTATCACCACATCACCAGCTCGAGAGATCACAAGATTCGCGTCTCAGTCCCCTGTCTTCCCTGCCGGTTTCGACAGCGGCTCCCCCGGCTTGCTGAGGATGACCACCGACAGCTTCGCCGGCTCGGTGTCGCTGGCGTTGGCCGAGGTGCTGTGCACCGATCCCATCGGTTCGAAAAACGACTGGCCGGCCTCGAGCACCTTGGCGGGCTCGCCGTTGATGGCCCACTTCACCTTGCCGCTCACGACGTAGCCGAACGTCGGGCCCGGGTGTTGGTGCGAGGCAGAGGTGACGCCGGGCGGGTAGTTCACCTCGAGCATGGTGCCCTGCCAGTCGGCAAACGCCGATCCGAGGGGATGGGCGCCGAGCGGCCTCGAGGACGTGGTGGGCGCGGCCTGCGAGCCCAGCTCGGCCGCCTCTGCCATCGGCACCTCACGAATCACGATCGCCCCGGTCACCACGCTGATGCCGGCGTGCAGCATTTCCCTTCGGTCCATGTCGCACCTCTCGGAGCGGATGCTACCACGCGCGGTGGCCGTCACTCGGCGGGTGCAATCACCCGCAGGGACGAGGGCGTGGCCCCCACCGCGGCCTTGAGCGGGATGCCGCGATCGAACGTGGCCAGACAGCCCTGCATCGACACCGCCAGGCCGAGCAGGTAAACGTCCGTCAGCTGTCGATGACCGGTGAGGCACGAAGAGACGAACACCCGATCGTCTGTCAACGACACCGAGTCCGGCCAGAACACGTGATGACCGCTGGCGCAGAATTTCCGCAGGCGTTCGAGCATCGCGGCAGGTCGCAGGCCCTCGAGGCCGTAGGCCGGATTCGAGATCACTCGAACCAGGCCGTTCTCCGTCACCGGACAGGTGGCCCACCCCTGTGCGCGATGGTCGGCGAACCAATCGTGCGCCAGGTCGTGGTGGACGTGATCTGGATCGAAGAGCGCAACGAGGACGTTGATGTCGAGCAGCGCCACGCGGCTCATGAGGGCTCCCGGCGCCCGCTATCCCTCGTCGCGCAGCTGGTTGACACGCTGCATCGTCGGCCGTGGTGCATCCGGCCGCCGGCGCGGCAGCAGGGGCACGCCGTTGCGGGTCGTGCCCCGCGACTGCGGGCCGGCAAGCCCGCGACGCGCGAGGTCGGACAGTACTGCCCCGATCGTCTGGCCGCGCGCGGCCGCAAGCTCTCGCGCCGCCTGCAGCACGTCGTCCGCCACGTCCAAGGTGGTCCGCACGCCATCGATCATCACGCATCACGCATCAGATGTCAAGGTGGCCGGGCAACGCGCGTCCCAGGATTCCCCATTCTTCGGCGCCTCTCGCCTGGTCGCCGTGGGGTGCAATGGCGTCCGCGCCGCAGCTCTGGGGGCTCCTCGGACCACGCCCAGGGGATCGCTCTGCGCTGCGGCGTCATTCAGGACGCATTAGGCGGACCAGAACATCGTCAGTTGGAACCACGTCACAAATGGTTGCGGCAAGTCGCTCAATTGCAACCGCGTCTTGAGTTGGACAGACCATGCGGTGAAGGCCACCCGGAGCTGACCAGGCGAATCAGTCAGGCGTCGTATCGGCGAGACGCGTATTCTGTCCCCACCCAACTCTCCACGCACCATCGCGCTTGGTCACGATCAGGATCTTGCGGCTGCGAACGACCTGGTCGGGGTACCGTTCGTCTCCAGTCAACGTGCTGTAGAACCTCACAACCGCGGCATTCGGGCGACGAAGGTCAGCTCTTCGAGCCGTTCGCGCTGGACGCTATTGCGGAATACCGGTCTATCTCTCCTTCTCGACAACTCGGATGTTGAGGCCATGAATCTTGGACGGATCGATGGTCGCCTCTTCTTCGGAGTCAGGTCCGAGTAGACCTGTCTCCCGAAGGAAGGCCTTCGCTCGTTGCAACGATGCGACCCTTATCACCAGTCCCTGAGCCGTATTGTCTTTGGCCTGGACGAGGCGTATCGCAGGCCCGTCGCCCACCTGCCACGTACTCGAGCCGGAAACTGGCGTCGGATCCAGAAGCCTCTGCCACAGACTTCTAGCCGCCTCGAGATCGCTGACGCCGACGATGACCTCCTTCACGTCCTCGACACCCAGTGGCCCGCCGCCGCTCTCTGCCAACTGCGTGCGTAAACGCTCACGACGTTGCTCGAGGTTGACATACGTTGGACTGTACTCGCTGAGGAAGACATGCATCGTCGCATCCGCGGCCTCACCGTCTGAGAATTGCCGCAAGGTGACGTTTGTCCACAGCGTATTCTTCGAGCCGTCTCGCCGGGTTGCGATCAAGGGCCGCGGCGCCCCGTATGTGATACCGCGTCGATCTAATTCGGCAAGAGATACAGCCAACGGCGAGGGCTCGAAGCCAAATCCGAGCAGCTGCGCACTTGACGGTTGGCCCTTTTGCCCGGGGAATCGAATCGCTTCGACGTTCACGTTGCCGAATCCAACGCCTCCGGTCGCGACGCCTTCTCGCGGGCTCATCAAGGGCCACGCAACAGGAAGTCGAAGGACTTCAGTGAAGACCGCGTAGACCTTCGCGGGGTCAACGGCCCTGATCATGATGTGGTCGATTCGCCGAATGGGAGGCGCTGTCTGCTGCGCAGCGGAGTCGACGCGACCAAGCTGCAGCAGAATCGTCGCCGTGAGAAGACAGAGCGTTCTTTGCATCTCACTTCTTCATGGGTGAGACCGGTTCCCGACGACCGTTCACGAGGCGGTAGTTGACGTCATCCGGGAGACAGCGGCCCGCTCCGGTGGCCTTGGGATTGGCAAAGGATACGATCGGGGTGCCGTCCTCTCCCATCCATAGGTGCAGATCGCAAAACTGTGGGTGCCAAACCACGATGCCGACGTCGAGTATTGGCCGAGGCGGTTCGACTGTGGCATCTGGACTGGCGAGCATACTGCCATTCATCAGGTGCCAACCCGCGTCGTGGATGTACCACTCGTCATCAGCGATGCAGCGCTGTCTCGGCGGGCGCGATCCACGCTCGTAACGCCCCAAGTACGCCCACCCGATCAGCCGATAGGGGCCATCCGGGCCGTTGTAATCGAGCCATTCAGAAGGTGAACTGTGAGGCGAAGGCGCGTACTGAGGGAGCTGCGGGCCAAGGGTGTGTCGCGCGAGCATTGCCGACGGGCACCGCTCCGGAGTGTGCAAACACGACGTGCCCGTGTGACAAGATCCACTCGACGAGAACGGCTCTCGGCTCTATCGCTTTCTCGAGCGAATCGAGCTGCCGTGGAGCAACCTCGAGAACCTGAGCCTGCATTGCTCGCAGAACGTTACGGCGCTCTTCTACCGTGCAGTCTGAGTCCTGGGCCGCACTGGTGGATGTGGAGGGAAAGGTCATCACCACGATTCCGGCGAGCGCCACGGTCCGGACGATCAGTGTCCGAACACTCAGTCCTGCGAACATGTCACTTCCTTCTCCCCGAACGGAGCCCGACTGGGGCAAACCCCATGCGACCATCGGTGGCCCCAATCGCAACAAACACAGGCATTCTCACGGCGATTCCTGGAACATAGCGGTTCGAGAGACCGCTGCACAATGGGACCTCCCACAACCGGCGGTTCGATCAATGAAGTGGGTTGGTGATTTCAGCGCGCATCGCACGATTCGAGCCTCCTGGTTCTGACGTGCCTGCAACGAGCCCCTTCGCGGAGCCAGCCGCGTCACGCCGTCTCGGGCGGCTTGGCCGGTGCGGTATACCAGTCGGCCTTGGCCACGACCTTCGGCCCCCTGGGATCACCCAGGTAATGCGGCGACATGATCTGCACGCCGTGCTCGTTGAACACGTCCTGGATGTTGGCGTGCAGAGTGGCCAGCACTTCGGCCCGCGGACGCGCCTCGCGAGGAATGGCCTGGCACACGAGCCGGTATTCCGGGTAGAAGTCCGACAGCGCCGTCTGGAACACGCGTGGCGTTGGCGAGGGCAGCACGCCGGGCGTCCGGAGCGCCGCTTCGAGCAGCATCGCCTCCACCTGCCGCCACGGCGTGTCGTAGCCGATTGTGACCGTTGTGTCGACGATGTAGCCCTGCCCCTGCACCGTGCGTGAATAGTTCTTGACCGCGGTGCCCAGGACCAGCGCATTCGGCAGCGTGATCTCCTCGCCGAGTCCCGTACGAACGCGAGTGGTGAAGCTCCCCAGCTCCGTCACGGTGCCTTCGTGCTCGTCGATGCGCACGTACTCGCCAACCCGCAGCGTCCGCGAGTACATCAGGATCAGCCCGCTCGCGCCCTGGGCGAACAGGCTCGATCCCCCGAAGGTGACCATCAGCCCGAGCAGGACCGAGATGCCCTGAAACGCCTCGGTGCCCGATCCCGGCAGATACGGGTAGGCCATCGCCAGCGCGAAGAGCCAGGTGCCGAGGACCATCAGCCGTTTCGTCGGCCCGGCCGTGTCGGCATCGAGCCAGGTGACGCGCTGCTGCCCGCGGGCCACGCGATCGAAGAAGGGCGAGACCTGGCGGGTCACGCCTCGGGCAAGGACGAGGATGAAGAGGGCGATCGCAAGTTCCGGCAGGGCGCCGAGCACGCCCTGCCCGATGTCCGCGCCGGCGCCGGCGAAGAACGCGAGCAGCCGCTCGCCCCAGGGCCGCGTGTACGGAAACTGGGCCAGCACGTAGCTGAGCCACTCGTAGACAGCGATCGTCACGAGGGCGAACGTGACGACGGACACGAGTTGCCTGGCGATCGGCAGCAGACGATCGGCCGTGACCACCTGCGCGCCGCCAAAGTGCGTGGCCGCGGCCGCGCGCTCGGCCAGGCGACCCAGCTGGCGGAGCAGCCGCCGCCTCACATAGACGACGATGGAGACGACGGCCACGAGCGCCAGGGTGCCACCAAGCGCGTAGAGGAAGGCGCGAAGCAAGCGACTGCGGTCCCGCACCTCGCGGGTCTCGGAGATGACCAGCCGCAACGCGGCCAGAGTCTGCTCCGTATTCGTGGCCAGGGTCTGGCCTCGCAGCCGATCCGCGTCGCCCTCGACGATGATGAACGCCAGCTGACCATCGATCAGGACCAGATTGCCCTGGGGCTCGGACTGCGTCGTCACGATGCTCGGGGTCAGTCCGTCCAGCAACTGGCTCATCACCTCCACCGCTCGCCGGGCGCGGCCCTCGGGCGACACGCCGAACAGCGGAACGCGAAAGATGGTGACGGTCCGGTTGAAGTAGACGAGCGGCGCCTCGCCCTGATTGGCCGTGGCGTCCGCCACCTGGGACTGGGTCGCGCCACCAGGAGGTTGCTGAAGGTCCTGAGCGAGGACGAGCGTGCCGCATAGAACGAGCAGAGTGGTCAGAACGAGACCGATCGGGCGCACACCCGGGATTATGGCCGAGTATGAGCGGCCCTGCTGCCTGATTCCCCCTGATCCCTGATCCCTGATCCCTGATCCCTGATCCCTGACCCCTGATCCCTGACCCCTGATCCCTGACCCTACCTCCTCACCGCCCTGAACCCCAGGTGGTTCGTGCCGGTGTCACCTTCGCCCTTGCCGCGCGTCCCCACCATGTAGCGCGAGCAGTACTGGTCGGTGCAGAGGAACGACCCGCCGCGATGCACCCGCTTGACGGTGCCGGGCTCGTCCGGGTCGAAGGATCGATCGGGCCCCTGAGGGTTGCGGGCCACCCCACCTGCAGCCGCGAGCTGTGCGTAGTAGTCCGGGTGATAGTAGTCGGTCACCCACTCCCACACGTTGCCGCCCACGTCGTAGAGGCCGTATCCATTGGGCGGAAACTGCGCGACCGGCGCGACGCCTTGGTAGTGATCCTCTCCCGTGTCGCGATCCGGAAAGTGGCCCTGGTGGCTGTTGGCCATGAAGGCGCCTTCCTGCCGGAAATCGGAGCCCCACGGGAACACGGCCCCGGTGAGCCCGCCTCTCGCGGCGAACTCCCACTCGGCCTCGGTCGGCAGCCGCCCACCGGACCATTTCGCGTAGGCCAGCGCATCGTCGTAGGCGACGTGCACGACCGGCAGCTTCCCCTTGCCTTCGATCGAGGTGCCGGTACCGAGCGGGTGCCGCCAGTTCGCACCCTTCACGTAGGACCACCACTGAAGGTGATTGTTGAGCGGGACTGCGTGATCGGGCGGCGAGAAGACCACCGACCCGGCGACGAGGTTCTCGGGCAGCGCGCCGGGAAAGTCCTCGGCGCGGGGCGTCTTCTCAGCGACGGTTACGTAGCCGGTCGCGTTCACGAATGCCACGAACTGATCGTTGGTCACCTCGGTCTTGTCAATCCAGAACCCATCGACGTGGACGCGGTGGATGGGCCGCGAGTCGCGAGTGGCCAGCATCCCGACCGAATCGTTGGCGTCCGGCGGGTCCTGTGCGCCCATCGAGAACTCGCCGCCGGGGATCCACACCATGCCGGTGGGTGCCGGGCCGGGCGCGGGCGCACTGTTCTCGACCGTGGGCTCGAAGTCGGCCCGCGCCGAGGCCATCGACGCGCGGGAGGCCGGCGGGTCTGCAGGGCTCGCGCTCGCAGTGGGAGCGGGCGGCATCGTCGCCGTCGGCCAGAATCGAATCGCCAGCCCGACGGTCAGAACGGCGGACGCCGCGATCCACAGCGCCTTCCTCGACCTCGCGGGCGGCGGAGCGGCCAGGACGCGTCTCGACCGGGACTTTTTCATCGGGCAGCTCCGATTGTCCCCGATTTCGGATGGCGGTCGGGCGAGGGAGGGCCCGGCGTGGCAGGCGGGCTGGACGCCGTAGCCCTGCGCAGCTCGGGACCGATTGGGGTGACCGGGATACCGAGGCTGTCGATCCACTCCTGGAAGTCCGGGGGGACGCACAGGCGCACATCCTGATCGAGCGCCCTCAACTGCGCCGCCAGCGCCACCAACGGCTGAACGTCGCCTCGTGATCCGATGGTCGACAGCAGCACCCGCATCAGTAACTCCCCTTTGTGACGGCTTGGCGACGGGCTGCTGGGGCCGCAGAGTCTGCGCCCGGAGATCGCCGGCTCAGAAGCGCTTCGTGTAGACCGCCTTCGCCGCGGTGCGCCGATCCAGCGTGCGGAATCGCGACTGGTGCGGGTCCAGCGGATCGACGCTGTCCACCCAGTTGTGTGTGTAGACGAAGAAGATGTCGTTGCCGGGGCGAAGAATCCAGCGGAAGCGCGCCTGCCACCCGAGCACCGCGCTCACCGAGTCGTACTGGATGTTGTTGGTCAGATACATGAACGGGCTGAACTGCGTGTCGATGATGGTGCGCAGCAGAGTCGTGTCGAAGCTGCCTTCGACGAGGTCGACGGCGTTGTACTCGAACGTAGTGTTGATGCGGACGCCCGGGCGCGGCCGGACGTCCAGGTCGAGCGAGTACTCAGTGCGGTCGCCGTTGAAGAACGTGCCCCACTCGACGCGAGGCCGCAGCGCGATTACCCGCCGGTTGGCGGTGTTCGCCTCGATCGAATAGCGCATGAAGTCGTAGCTGCCCGGCGGCAGCGTGATGCCGGTGGCGATCTCGAACGGCTCGTCCAGCCGCTCGTAGCTCGGGGAGATGCTGACTTCGACGTTGTCGCCGCTGTGCGCCTCCAGGCGAAACGGCTGGACTTCCAGATCGAGCGACTGCTTGCGGTTCTCGAGATCGGTGATGACCTCTGGGTCGATGCCGAAGCCGAGGCGCCGAATGAAGCGATGTCGGGTCTTCGGGCGCGGATTCCAGGTGATGTACGGGTTGTAGCGACGGAACTCCTGCCGCGGCGTGAACCCGACCGCGGGGTCGTAGTTCGGTTGGACTTCCTGGAAGTCCATCGCCGCCTCCCAGATGTCGTTCGGATACTCAACGTTGGCGCCGAACGCCGCGCTGTCGCCCAGATTCCCGTAAGTGGAGTTGGCCACCCAGTAGCCGGTGAGATTCAGGTTCTTGTTGCGGCGAAGTGTCGCCGTCGCCAGCCGGAAGTCCACGCCAGCGGTCTGCTGCGCTCCCCGATCGAGACCGTCGTAGGTGTTCCGTGCGGTGTAGATCGCGCCGACGTAGGACTGCTGGAGCATGCGCCGCCGGACGCGGCCGACCAGGAAATCCTCGGCGGAGGCGATGTCGGTCTCCGCCGTCCGGACATAGAGCGCGCCGGTGTCGAACCGGCCGGCCTGCCCGGTCAGCTTGCCGCCCCCGACAATGGGCTGCGGCTGCCCGTCCACCAGCCCGATGCGCCGCGAGAAGAACGCCTCGATCGGGAAGTCGAAGAACGTGGCGCCGTCGAGGAAGAACGTGCGGCGCTCGGGCAGGAACAGCGGAAAGCGCGTCAGGTTGACGAGCCGCTCATCGACCTCGGTCTCCGCGAAGTCGGTGTTGACCGTGGCGACGCCGCGCAGGCTCGGCGTGATGTTGTAGGCAAGGTCGATGCCCACGTCCACGTCGGTGTCGCGCGGTAGCGACGGCGTCAGTCCGGGCCCGTCGGACAGGTAACCGGAAACATAGGGCCGCAGCTCGAAACCGCGCCCGGCGCTGACGTCGCTGAGACCCACCAGCAGGCCCGCGTTGGCCATCCGGCGCAAGCCCTGGTTGCGCTGATAGCCGGTCCACAGCAGCTCCTCCTGCTTGCGCCGGACCGTCCGCTGGAAGTTCACGCCCCATGCCGGGGCATTCGGGTCGAACGCGATGGATCGGAACGGGATGTCGATCTCGATGGTCCAGCCGATCTCGCTCTGGTGCACCCGGGCATTCCAGATGCCGTCCCACTCCCGATTGCTGCTGCCGCCCGGCCCCATCAGCGCGTCGGCCATCAGGCCGGCAGGGTTCATCTCGAAGAAGTACCCCGTCTGCTGGTTGAGGAACGTGTCCATGGTCCACATGAAGCGGTCGTCGGCGCTCAGGAATTCGTCGCGCTTGCTGGTGTTGCCCTGCAGCTTGTCCGGCTCGGAATCGAAGCAGATCACACCCATGTAGAGGTGATCCTGGTTGAACGCGAATCGGATTTCGGTGCGCTCGGTCGGCTCGGCGCCGAGGACGGGGTCCTGCTGCACGAACTCGCCCGCGCTCGCCGCGCGCGTCCACACGGCTTCGTCGAGCGCGCCGTCGAGAACGATGGCTTCGCCGGGCGCCATCCGTTCCGCACGAACCACGCGCTTGCCAGAATTGAGGGGGTCCGGCTCCTGCGCCCGGACGGGCGCGATTGAGAGCGCCGTCAGCAGGAGGCCAGCGGTGAGTCGACGCATGAACTGTCAAGAATACGACAGCGCCGCGACGCCCGAAAGCGCCGGCCGTCAAGACGGCCGCTTGAACGGGATGATGCGACCGCGTGTGTCCATCGGCCAATCGCCAGGGACGATGGCGCGGCCCGCGAGGCGCAGCCATGCGGCCCGCCGTGCCGCGGCTTCGGCCATGTGCCGGGTCATCTCGCCGGTGCACAGCGCCAGCGGCAAGAACGCTTCGTGCACGAGAGCACCGTCCCGCAGCACCCAGCCGCCCAGTAGATCGGTCGGGCTGTCGGACTGCAGCTCGGCTTCGTTGAGCACGAGCGCGTGCAGCAGGTGCGTCGGCGCGGCCATGGGCAGGGACATCGAGATGGACATGCCCTTGCCAACCTCCTCGCGGGTGCCGCAGCGAATCGCGGTCAGCACGAACTCGTAGCGGTCGCCCTCCGACAACAGCGCGAAGCTGGCGGTCACGCCGCTGTGCGTGGCAATCGCGCGCACGCCGTCGTGCGCGCGCAGGGCATCCGCGATCTCGGCAAATGGCAGCACGTCGAGTGTGAGGGGGGCCAGAGGCTCGCCGTCGAGCGGGGGAACCGGCGCGGCGCGAGGTCCCTCCCGGCCAATCTGCGCCGTCACGACGTCGGCGACCGCGCCGCTCTCTATCACCTTGGCTGCGCGGGACAGCCCGAGCGCCTCCCAGGCCTGCACCCGAGCCGTCGCGGCGACCAT
>DATLLC010000230.1:0-15066 GCA_035538015.1 Vicinamibacterales bacterium | reverse complement strand
GACCGCGTCGGTCCTGGGCGTGGCCACGTCACAGCTGCTGCCGGTGATCGCGCGCCTGCTGGTCGGGCCCGGCCGCTCGCAGTCGATCCCGGTGTTCCTCGGCAACCTGCGCCGCGATGCCACCACGTCGCTGGCGCAGGTGCTCCTGAGCCTGACCTTTCTCGCGTTCCACGCGTTCGATTCTGCGCACGCGATTGTCCTCACCCTGGTGCGGCTCGTCGTCACCAAGCGACGCATGCTCGAATGGGAGACGGCCGCGGCGTCGGCGGCTCGAGCCGCCGGACTCGTGGGGCAGGGCCTGCGCGGTTACCTCGCCGACATGGCCGCCAGCCCGGTCATCGCTGGCAGCGTCACGCTCGCTCTCATGGCTCGCGCGCCCGGAGTCCTGCCCGCCGCGGCCCCGTTTCTCGTCCTCTGGACCGTCGCGCCCGCGGTGGCCTACTGGCTCAGCGTGCCGGTCGGCGCACGCGTGCGGCCGCTCAGCGACCGCGACCGCTCGGTGCTGCGCCGGACCGCGCGAAAGACCTGGCGCTTCTTCGATACCTTCGTCTCCGAGGCCGACTCGTGGCTGGCGCCCGACAACTATCAGGAGGGCGGCGACGTCCCCCGGCTGGCCAGCCGCACCTCCCCCACGAACATCGGGATGGGCCTGCTCTCGACGCTGGCGGCCCACGACCTCGGCTACATCTCGACGGCTGACCTCGTCCGCCGCGTTGACGCCACGCTGACCACGCTCGAAAGCCTCGAACGCTACCGCGGACACTTCCTGAACTGGTACGACACCACGACGCTGGCGCCTCTGCACCCGCGCTATGTCTCGACCGTGGACAGCGGCAACCTCGCCGGCGCGCTCCTCGCCCTCGCGCAGGGGCTGACCGCGCTGGTGGAGAGGCCTCAGACCCCGGCGCAGCGCCTCGGGGGGCTGGCGGACGCGGCAGACCTGCTGGCACAGGCCAGCAAACGAAGCGACCAGCCAACCGTGGCGCGCGAGACGACGACCGAAATCAATCGTCTGGCCAGGGCGATCGCCGAGGCCGCGCGCGACGAGCCGCCGGCAGACGCCGTCGCGACCATCGGGGCGCTCGGACCGCAACTCGCGCTCGTAACCGCCTCGCTCGATCGACCCGAGGCTGCGCCGGGCTCGGACGACCTCCACTACTGGTGCCGGGCCGTGATCGAGGCCGTGGCCCATCTGCCAGAGGGGCTGCCGGTGTCAGCGGACGCGCTCCGCGCCGTCGCCGCCCGCACCTCCTCGATCGCCGACGCGATGAGCTTCGTGTTCCTCTACGACCGCCGGCGCCGCATCTTCTCGATTGGGTACCGCCTGCCCGACGCCGAGGGTCCGGGACGACTCGACGCCTCCTTCTACGATCTGCTGGCGTCGGAAGCGCGACTGGCCAGCTTCGTCGCGATTGCGAAGGGTGACATCCCGCAGCACCACTGGTTCCACCTCGGGCGCCTGGTCACGAACATCGACGGCCGCGCGACGCTCATGTCGTGGGGTGGCACGATGTTCGAGTATCTGATGCCGCAGTTGCTGATGCGGAACTTCCCGGGCACGCTCCTCGACCAGAGCTGCCGCGCCAGCGTCCGCCGGCAGATCGAGTACGGCCGGCAGCGCGGCGTGCCCTGGGGCATCTCGGAATCGGCCTACGCCTTCACCGACCGGGCCGGCAACTATCAGTACCGGGCGTTCGGCGTGCCCGGCCTTGGCCTCAAGCGCGGCCTCTCAACGGACCTGGTGATCGCTCCCTACGCCACGGCACTGGCGAGCCTCGTCAATCCCGCCGCCGCGGCGGAGAACCTCGAGCGGCTCGCCCGGCAGGGCCTGGACGGCCGCTTTGGATTCTACGAGGCGATCGACTACAACCCCCGCAGCCGCGACCTCGACGTGCCGCAGGAGGCCCCCGCCCGCCCCGCGGTGGTGCTGGCCTACTTCGCCCACCACCAGGGGATGTCGCTGGTGGCGCTCGCGAACGTCATCTGCGGCGATGCGTTCGTTTCGCGCTTCCACGCCGACCCCCGCGTCCAGGCCACCGAACTGCTGCTGCAGGAGCACGTCCCGCGCGAGGCCATCCTCTCGGAGTCGCGTCCTGCCGAGAGCACGGTGGCCGCGCCCTCGCTGCCGGCGTTCGCGTCGAGGCGCTTCCGATCGCCGCACGCCACCAGCGTGCACACGCACTTCCTGTCGAACGGGCGCTACACGACCGCCGTCACGCACGCCGGCGGCGGCTTCAGCGTGTGGCGCGACCTGGCAATCACGCGGCGGCGCGACGACCCCACGTGCGACGCCGGCGCGCACTTCATCTACCTGCGCGATGCCTGGTCGAACCGAGTCTGGTCGGCCACCTACCAGCCGGTCTGCCAGGAGCCCGATCGGTTCGAGGCGACGTTCGATCTCGACAAGCTCACCTTCCGTCGCCGCGATGCCGAGATCGCGACCCAGCTCGAGATCGCGGTGTCGTCGGAGGACGACGTGGAAGTGCGGCGCCTGACGATCAGGAATCGTGGCGAGCAGACGCGCGAGATCGAGATCACCAGCTATGCGGAAATCGTGCTGGCGCGCCCGCAGGATGATCTCGCGCATCCGGCCTTCGGCAAGCTGTTCATCGAAACCGAGTTCGACCAGCAGAGCGCCGGCCTCCTGTTCAGCCGCCGGCCGCGCGCCGCGGACGAGACGCCGGTGGTCGGCTTCCACGTGCTCGGCGTGGACGGCCCTCGGCTGGGTGGCGCCGTGGAGTGGGAGACGGACCGCGCGCGGTTCCTCGGCCGCGGACGGACGCCCGCCAACCCGATTGCGCTCGACGGGCGGGCGCTCTCGGGCACGACAGGCGCGGTGCTCGACCCGATCGGCGCTTTGCGCGAGCGCGTCCGCCTCGCCCCGGGCGCCGTCATCCGCGTGACCTTCGCCACGGGCGTGGCCGTGGATCGCGGCACGGCGCTCGCACTGGCGCGCAAGTACCGTGACGGAAGCGCCGCGGCGCGCGCCTTCTCGATGGCGTTCACGCACGTGCATTTCACCCTGCAGCACCTCGGCCTGACCGACGAGCAGGCGATGCTCTTCGAGCGCCTCGCGTCCCGCGTCTTCGGGTCGGACGACTCGTGCGCGAGCCCGAGCGATCGCGCCCGCAACACGCTCGGCCAGCAGAGCCTGTGGGGCTACGGCATTTCCGGTGATTTGCCGATCGTGCTCGTCCGGATCACGGCAGCCGCGGCCCTGGGCACCGTGCGGCAATTGCTTCAGGCGCAGGAATACTGGCGCGTCAAGGGCCTGCGCGCCGACGTCGTCATCCTGAACGAGCATCCCGCGGAGTACCTCGACGAAACCCAGGACCTCCTGAGCCGGCTCGTGCAGGAGCCGACCTGGTCCGCCTGGCTCGACAAGCCCGGAGGCATGTTCCTGCTGCGGGCGGACGGGATGCCCGAGGCGGATCACCGCCTCCTGGGTGCGGTGGCGGCCGCCGTCGTCCCCGGCGACGTGACCGATCTGGGGTCGCACCTCGATCGTCCTGCGCCCTGGCTATATGCCGACCACGACGTGGCTGCAGCGGCCGAGCTCCGCGGGCCGGAGCCCGCCGCCGCGCCGGTGGCCGTCCCGCCGCTCGTCATGGAGAACGGGCTGGGTGGCTTCGCGCCCGACGGCCGCGAGTACGTCATCGTGCTCGACGGCGAACGCGAGACGCCACTGCCGTGGTCGAACGTCATCGCCAATCCCGGGTTCGGCACCATCGTGAGCAGCTCGGGGTCCGCCTTCACCTGGGCCGGGAACAGCCGCGAGAACAGGCTGACGCCGTTCGCCAACGACCCGTTGACGGATCCGACCGCGGAAGCCGTCTACCTGCGAGACGACGACTCGGGTGCGGTGTGGGGGGCTACGCCGGCGCCGCTGGCGCGCCAGCCGATGGGGCGATGGGTCGTCCGTCACGCGGCCGGAGTCACGCGCTACCAGCATGCGGTCGCCGGACTCGAGCAGGAGCTGACCGTCTTCGTGGGGCCCGAGGATCCGGTGAAGCTGGCGGTGCTGACGCTGACGAACACCGGCACCGAGCCGCGGCGCCTGAGCGTGTTCGGTTACGTCGAGTGGTGCCTCGGGCCGCCGCGGCTCGGCGAGCGGCGGTTCGTGGTCACGGAGATGGATGCTGAGTCCGGCGTCTTGCTCGCCAGTAACGCCTACAACACGGAGTTCGGCGAACGTGTCGCCTTCCTTCGAGCGACCGCGTCGCCGCGCTCCTGGACCGGAGACCGGTCGGAGTTCGTCGGACGCAATCGCACCTCGAGCGCGCCGGCGGCATTGTTCCGCCCGCGCCTCGCGGGGCGGACTGGCGCCGGGCTCGATCCGTGCGGTGCCCTGCACGTCACCGTCGACGTCGGACCCGGCGAGAGCCATCGCGTGGCGTTCGCCCTGGGTCAGGGGCGCGACCGGACACACGCGTTCGAGCTGGCCTCGCGGTATTCCGCCCTTGCCCAGGCCGACGACACGCTCGCGGCCGTCGAGCGCATGTGGGACGAGACGCTCGGCGCCGTCCAGGTCCACACGCCCGACGACTCGTTCGATCTCATCGTCAATCGCTGGCTGCTCTACCAGTCCTTGAGCTGCCGCATCTGGGCGCGCAGCGGTCCCTATCAGCCCGGCGGCGCCTTCGGCTTCCGCGACCAGCTCCAGGACGTGCTCGCCTTGATTCACGCCCGTCCGGACCTCTGCCGCGCCCACCTGCTGCAGGCGGCGGCACGGCAGTTCGGCGAAGGGGACGTCCAGCACTGGTGGCATCCGCCGAGTGGGCGAGGAACCCGGACACGCTGCTCGGACGACTTGCTCTGGCTCCCGTACGCCGTCGCCAGCTACGTCTTGCAGAGCGGAGACGAGTCGGTGCTGGATGAAGAGGTCGCGTTCCTCGAGGCTCCGCTCCTCGAACCCGACCAGGCCGAAACCTACTTCCAGCCGCGCGTCTCCCAGGAAACGGCATCGCTCTTCGAACACGCGGTGCGCGCCATCGCGCACGCCCGGCAATACGGCGCGCACGGGCTGCCGCTCATCGGATCCGGCGACTGGAACGACGGGATGAATCGCGTCGGGCACGGGGGTCGCGGCGAGAGCGTGTGGCTCGGCTGGTTCCTGGTGACCGTGCTGAATGACTTCGCCCCGGTCTGCGAGCGCCGCGGGCGCAGCGACCTCGCGGTGATCTACAGGGACGAGGCACGCTGGCTGACCGGCATGCTGGAACTGGCCTGGGACGGCGACTGGTACCGCCGCGCCTACTTCGACGACGGGTCGCCGCTGGGATCGGTGCAGAACGAAGAGTGCAAGCTCGACTCGGTGACGCAATCCTGGGCGGTCATCTCACAGGCGGCCCAGCCCCGCCGCGCCCAGCGCGCCATGGACGCCGTCCGGGCGCACCTGGTTCGCCGCGACGCCCAGATGGTGCTGCTGCTCACGCCCCCGTTCGATCGGATGACGCACGACCCGGGGTACATCAAGGGCTACCTGCCCGGCGTGCGCGAGAACGGCGGTCAGTACACGCACGCGGCGCTCTGGACGGTCATCGCGCTCGCTCAGCTCAAGCTGGGCGACGAGGCGAT
Organism: Vicinamibacterales bacterium; assembly: GCA_035538015.1. Classification (GTDB taxonomy): domain Bacteria; phylum Acidobacteriota; class Vicinamibacteria; order Vicinamibacterales; family UBA2999; genus VFZN01. The sequence goes on along the minus strand of DATLLC010000230.1, from coordinate 9,489 downwards.
GGAGCTGTTCCACATGCTGAACCCGATCAATCACATGCGCACCACCGAAGAGACCGAGCGCTACCGCGTCGAGCCGTACGCGGTGGCGGCCGACGTGTACGCCCACCCCTCCCATATCGGCCGCGGCGGGTGGACGTGGTACACCGGATCCGCGGGGTGGATGTATCAGGCCGCGGTGCAAGCGCTGCTCGGCCTCCGGCGAACGGGATCGACGATCAGCCTGAGCCCCTGCATTCCCGCCCTGTGGCCGCACTACTCGCTGGACTGGACGGTGCATCGCACGCGCTATCGCTTCACCGTCTGGAACCCCGAGCACCGGTGTGCCGGTGTCGCGTGGGCGACCCTCGACGATGCTCCGGTCGACGCCGCGGCGATTCCGCTGTTGGACGATGGCGGCGTGCACGAGGTGAGGGTGGTGCTCGGGTCCAGCGACGGGCTCGGAGTGCACGCGACGGCAGAGAGCTCGGCCGACCAGCGCGGCGGCACGCAGTAGGCGCAATGACGACGGGCGCGACCGCGACGCCCGCGCAATGATGGGGCCGTGCGACCATGCCCTCGAGGACAAGGCCCGTGGCCCTTCGCGGGGTGATCGCGCTGGGACTCCTGCTGACCGGCGGGAGTGCCGCCGCCGTCGCGCAGACGGTGACCCCGCCCGAAGTGCGCGCGGGCCGGCTCGATCCCTCCCATTCAGTCGACGGCCGCCTCGATGAACCGGCGTGGGCCGCTGCGGGCGTGATCGACGTGCTCATGCAGGCGGATCCGCGCGAGGGCGAGGCGGCGTCGGCACCGACGACCGTGCACGTTCTGGCCGGTTCCAAGGCGCTCATCATCGGCATCGAGTGCGAGCAGCCACCTGGCGCGGAGCTGGTCAGCTTCAGCGTGCGGCGCGACGCGACGCTCGCGCAGGAAGATCACGTGCGGATTGTCCTGGGCCCCTTCATGGACGGACGGTCCGGCTATGTGTTCGCGATCAATCCCAGCGGCGCACGCTACGACGGCATCATCGACCCCGGCGGGGAGTCGGATCGTCCGGACTGGGACGGCATCTGGGATGCGGCCACTTCTCGGCACGACGGTGGCTGGAGCGCCGAGATCTGGATCCCGTTCCTGACGTTGAGCTTCAATCCCGCTCTCCACGCCTGGCATTTCAACGTGCAGCGGCGCATCCAGGCGCTACTCGAAACCGATCGATGGGCGTCCGCGGGCCGGCAGTATCAGGTGACACAGACCAGCCGCGCCGGGCTCCTGACCGACCTCCCCGACGTCGATCTCGGACGGGGCCTCAGCGTGAGGCCGGCCGTGACGACCGGCGGCGGTGTGCCCGCTCCGTCAGCCGACATCGATGGCGAGTTCCAGCCCAGTCTCGACGTCACGCAGCGGATGGGAGCTAACGTCCTCGCCTCGGCGACCGTGAACACCGACTTCGCCGAGACGGAGGTCGACACGCGCCGGACCAACCTGACTCGCTTCCCTCTCTTCTTCCCCGAGAAACGGACGTTCTTCCTCGAGGGCGACGACATCTTCGCCTTCGGTCTCGGCCTCGACCAGGACGTGCTGCCGTACTTCAGCCGCCGCATCGGGCTGGTCGACGGCACCGAGGTGCCGATCATCGCCGGCGGCAAGGTGAACGGACGGGTCGCGAACACCAACTTCGGCGGGCTCATCGTCGGCACCAACGATCGGCCGGGCGTGGTCCCCGACGAGACGGCGATGGCCGTTGGCCGCGTCAAGCAGAACCTGTGGCGCGAATCGTGGGTCGGCGCGATCGCGACCGTCGGTGACCCTCTGGCGCGATCGGGTCGGTGGCTCGCCGGCGGGGACTTCACCTACGCGACTTCGCGGTTCCGCGGGGACAAGAACCTCCTCGTGGGTGTCTGGGGGCTGGCGACGGATCGGGAGGAAGGCGGCGGCGACACCGCGGCCTTCGGATTCAAGGCGGACTACCCGAACGACAAGTGGGATCTCGCGCTCAACTACAAGCGGATCGGCGAGGACTTCAATCCGGCCGTCGGGTTCGTGCCCCGGCCTGCGGTGCAGATTTTCAACCTGGGCATCGACAACCGGACACGCATCGCGCGCGGCCCGTTCCAGCAGCTGGTTCACGAGTTCCGCCCCTTCGTCGCGACGGACCTCGCCGGCCGCTGGGAAAGCTATCGGGTGTTCTTCGCGCCGGTGAACTGGCGCTTCCGCAGCGGCGACCGCTTCGAAGTCAACTTCAACCCCACCGGCGAGCGGCTCGTCGCGCCCTTCGAGATCTCGGATGGGATTGTCATCCCGCCCGGCCGGTACGAGTGGACGCAGTACCGGCTCGAGGTGGGCACGGCGCAGAAGCGCCGGCTCTACGCGCAGGTCACGTGGTGGTTCGGCGGATTCTACGATGGGTCCATCGACCAGATCATCTGGACCGGTGCCTGGAATCCGACGTCGCTTGTCACGGTCGAGTTCTCGGGCGAGCAGAACATGGCGCGCCTCCCCGAGGGAGACTTCGATCAGACGCTGGTCGGCACGCGAGTCAGGTTGAACGTCTCGCCAGACCTGTCGGTGGCGAGCTACGTGCAATACGACACCGTCTCCGACTCGGTCGGCGTCAACACCCGCCTGCGCTGGACCTTCCGGCCGGAAGCCGACCTGTTCCTGGTCTACAACCACAACGTCGCGTCGAGGCTCGATCGCTGGCAGCTCGAGTCGAACCAGTTCGTGATGAAGCTGCAGTATGCCTGGCGACGATAGGGAGCGTTCCAGTCCTCGGCTCAGGCGCCATTCCGGTTCGCAGGAGACCGACCCGGGCTGACCGGGCGGAGCGGCGGGGTGGGATAATCCCCCCGTGACGATCCTCTGCCTGGCGTCGTACCACAAAGGTCACGACTTCCTCCGCGAGGCCCATCGGCTCGGCTGCCGCGTCCTGCTGGCCACCTCGGAAAGTCTGCGGGACGCCGACTGGCCCCGGCAGTGCATTGCCGAGATGTTCTACATGCCCGATGTGCAGAAGCAGTGGAAGCTCGACGACCTCCTCCTCGGCGTCAGTCATCTCGCGCGCCGCGAGGCGATCGATCGCATCGTCCCCCTGGACGACTTCGACCTGGAGAAGGCGTCGGCCCTGCGCGAACACCTCCGAGTGCCGGGGATGGGCGAGACGACCACGCGGCATTTTCGAGACAAGCTCGCGATGCGGGTGAAGGCGGCGAGCGATGGCATCCCCGTCCCGGGGTTCGTTCACGTGCTGAACGAGTCGCGCGTCCGGGCGTTCTGCGCGCAGGTGGATCCGCCCTGGTTCCTCAAGCCCCGACAGCAGGCCGGGGCGATCGGTATCCGCAAGATCGGCAGCGAGGCCGAGCTGTGGTCGGCCATCGACGAGCTGGGGGATCGCTCGTCCCACCATCTCCTCGAGACCTACGTCGCCGGTGACGTCTTTCACGTGGACTCGATCGTCTATGACCGTGAGATTCGCGTGGCCGTCGCGAGCCGCTATGGCACGCCGCCTTTCGACGTGTCTCACGGCGGAGGCGTCTTCACGAGCCGGCTCGTGGAGCGTGGCTCGGAGGCCGATCGGCGCGTGCTGGAGCTCAACCGCAAGGTGCTGATGTCCCTCGGGCTCGTGCGTGGGGTGTCGCACAGCGAGTACATCCGTCGCCAAAACGGAGAATTCGTGTTCCTGGAGACTTCGGCGAGGGTGGGCGGCGCCCACATCGCCGAGCTGGTGGAGGCGGCGACGGGCCTCAACCTCTGGGCGGAATGGGCCAGGGTTGAAAAGGCGGGCGGCGACGAGCCCTACGAGGTGCGCCCCGCTCGAGCGGAGTACGCCGGACTGATCGTCTCGCTGGCCCGGCAGGAGCATCCGTCGACGGACGCCTATGCCGATCCGGAAGTGGTCTGGCGGCTGAACAAGCGCCACCACGCGGGGCTCATCGTTCGGTCACCGTCGTGCGCGCGGGTCGAGGCGCTCCTGCGATCGTACAGCGAGCGCTTCGCCGGCGATTTCGTCGCGACGTTGCCGCCAAGGGCCTCGCCGTTCGACTGATCGATCGCGGGCGCGGTGACTGCAGCCGGGGCTGTGGTTTCCGAAATCCGCGTCATCCCTCTGGAGCATCCGCATGCGGTGTCGGCTCGCAATCACGATGATCGGCAGCTGGCTGGGGGCGTTGGTCCTCGGCTTCGCGCAGGCGCCAGTTCCAACCGCGGCGGAGTGGTCGCAGTGGCGCGGCGCCAACCGCGACGGCGTGTCGGCTGAGACCGGCCTGCTCAAGCAGTGGCCTTCCGGCGGCCCGAGCCGCGTCTGGCAGGGCACCGGCGCCGGCACCGGCTACTCGTCGTTCTCATCCTCGAGCGGCCGGCTCTACACCATCGGCGCGCGCGACGACATCGAGTACGTGATGGCCTTCGATCGTGCGTCGGGGCGCAAGCTCTGGGAGACGCCGAACGGCCGCCGGTTCCGCAACGAGCAAGGCGACGGCCCGCGGAGCACGCCCACCACCGAGGGCGACGTGATCTACGCGTTTGGGGGAAGTGGCGAGCTCGCGTGCCTCGACGCGGCCACCGGCCGCAAGGTCTGGTCGGTGAACGTCGTGAAGCAGTTCGGAGGGTCGACGCCGTACTGGGGCTACAGCGAGTCGCCGCTGATCGTGGGCGATCGCATCATCATCAATGCCGGCGGCCGGCGGTCGGCGCTGGTGGCCGTGAACAAGACGACCGGCGCGGCGCTCTGGCAACAGCCGGGAGACGACGCCGGCTACTCATCGCCGATGCTGCTTCGCACCGGCAGCCTGCAGCAGGTGGTGTTCTTCACCGCCGAGCGCGGGCTCGCGGTGGATCCGCGAGATGGACGCCTGCTCTGGTCCTACGACCGCGCCGCGAATGGCACCGCGAACATCGCCACGCCGATCGTCCACGGTAACCGCGTGTTCCTGTCGTCGGATTACGGTACGGGTGCGGCGCTGCTCGACGTGCGCGCCTCTGGCAACCTGGCCAGCGCCAGCGAGGTGTACTTCACGCGAGACATGCGGAACCACCACGCCTCGTCCGTACTGGTGGGATCGCACCTCTACGGCTTCAGCAGCTCTATCCTGACGGCGATGGTCTTCGACACCGGCACGGTCGCATGGCGCAACCGCAGCGTCGGCAAGGGGTCGCTCATCTACGCCGACGAGCGTTTGTATCTCTACAGCGAGAACGGCATCGTCGGCCTCGCGGACGCCTCGGCGGATGGCTACGTCGAACGCGGCCGCTTCACGCTCTCGACCGGCAACGCGAGCACCTGGAGCCATCCTGTCATCAGCAACGGGCTGCTGATTCTGCGCGACCAGGACCGGGTCTATGCCTACGATGTCCGCGTCCATTGATGATTGAGGAATGATGATCGGGTGATTCATTGAACAATTGACGATTGGGCATTGAGCCATTCGGATTGAGCGATTGAGCGATTGAGCGATTGAGAGCGATTGCGCGGCGCCACGTCTCGTCGACTCGACGGCCCACGTCAGGTGATGGGTATCGCCGCGACAGCTTCTACCGCTTCAAAGAGCTCCAGGACACGGGCGGGGCCGAAGCACGGAAGGAGATCACGCGGCGCAAACCACCGAATCGGCCGAACCGGACCGCGCCGGAGGTGGAGCCACGCTGCAGCTGACTATCAGATAGCGTCTCGACTCATACAGGTGATTGCCCGACCGCTAAGCGGCCCAATCCCGCAATCCCGCAATCGCCCGATCGCTCAATCGCTCAATCGCTCAATCGCTCAATCTGAATGCCCCAATGTCCCAATCACCCGATCGTCAATAAATCATCAATCGCCAATCATCAATCATCAATGGGACGCCATCCCCCTCAGTCCCCGGTCGGCGCCGAGGACGGCGGCACGATACCCTTCAGCCGCATGTAGGTAACCAGGTTGCCGTAGTGCTCGTAGCTGTGGGCGGTGTTGAACGCGAGGACGCCCAGGCGCGTCGTCGGGCCGGTGAAGAACTTCGTGACTTCCAGGCCCTTCGCGTCGTCCATGCCGGCGATCACCTTGTCGCAATAGGCGATGGACTCGTTGAGCGCCTTCGAGAGGGCGGCCTTGGTGGTCGCTGACTTCTCGATGCCCGTCTGCGCCGGCTTCTCACCCGCGGCGGCCGCGCAAATGCTGAAATGCGAGTCGGCGATGTGGCCAATCAGCTGGCCCAGGGACCGGACCTCTGGCGTCGGCTTGAAACCGTAGAGATCCTCGCCAACCTTCTCGGCGGTCTTCGAGAGATTGCCTTTCAGCATGTCGAAGACGGACTTGATCGAGGTCTGCATCGGATTGGCGGGGGTCTGTGCGGCCGATACCGAAGGCAGAGCGAGGAACCCGGCAACGACGAAGGCAACCACACGTGTCATGATTCAGCTCCTTGGACGGGACACTCCTGGCAGTGGGCAGCATTGTGACACGGCTCCAGCGGCGGGCCCTGGCGTTTGTGACGGTGTTGGGGATGGCCTGCGGTTGCGCATCAGCGCGCTCGCCGCATGTCGCTTCGTCCCCGCCATCCGCTGCGGTCCGCCTGACGTTGCTCGACACCGTCGTGATGCCGGTCGTGACCACGCCGCCCGAGGGGAGGCGCGAGAGCTGGTTCGGTAGTCTCTCCGGTCTGGCCCGCGATCCGCGATCCGGCCGTTACGTGGCGGTCATCGACGATCGCTTCCCATCGCGCCTCGCCTGGCTCGACATTACGGCAGATAACGGCCGGTTGTTCGTGCGCCGCGGTGCGGTGTCGCCGACGCACCCGGCGCCAGGTGTCGACCCGCGCCTCGTGGTCGGCGCGGATCTTGAAGCCATCGTGTCGTTGGACGACGGCACCTGGATTGCGAGCGAGGAAGGTCACGAGTCGACCGGCAAGGTCGGCGAGCCGCCGGCGGGACTGTGGCAGCCGGCCTTGCTCACGCTCACCTCCGACTTCACGGTGACACACGTGCAACTCTGGCCAGAGCGCTTCACCATCGGCCCCGCGTCGGGTGGCATTCGCGACAACCAGGGCTTCGAGAGCCTGACGCGCACGCCGGACGGGCGTCTGATCACCGGGCTGGAGCAGCCGCTGTTCGCGGATCTGCCCGCGCCATTCCGGAACGGCCATCCCTTCGGCGGCGGTCGCGGCGGCCCCAGCCGATTGGTGGAGCTCGTCGAGAAGGATGGGCAGTGGCAGCCGCGGCGCGAATGGGTCTACCCCCTGAGCCCCACGCCCACTCGTCCGGGCTTCGAGGGCATCTGCGATGACGGCGAGAACGGCCTGACGGATCTGCTGGCGCTCGATGACACGCGGCTGATCGCGCTCGAACGCGCCTGCCTGCAGAAGCCAGGGACGCGCATGGCCCGCAACTCCGCTCGACTCTACCTGGTGGATGTCTCGCGTGCGACCGACGTCGCCGACCATGTGGGGGAGGCAATCGCATTGGCGACACCGGTGGGCAAGACGCTGCTCCTCGATTTCGACGCGCTGGTGGAGCGATTCCCGCGCGCGCTGACGAACCTGGACAACTTCGAGGCGCTGGCCTTTGGCCCGTCGCTGCCAGACGGACGCCGTACGCTGCTCGTCATGTCGGACGACAACTTCCGCGCGACGCAGAACACGGTTTTCGTGTGGCTGGGGATCGAGGAGCGGGATGGCAAGGACTAGTCTACGCTCTGCGGTCTAGGCTCTAGGCTTCAGGCAAGGCCCAAGACCTCAGGACCTCACGACCTCACGACCTCAGCCCAAGACCCAAGACCCAAGTCCCGAGACCCCCCGGCCCCGTCAAGGCACCGCCTTGTAGCCCACTCCGCGCACCGTGGCGAGCAGCTTCGGCCGGCCGGGGTCGTCCTCCAGATAGCGGCGAAGCCGCACGATGAAGTTGTCGATGGCGCGCGTATCGGTGTCCTCGTGCAAGGCCCACACGTCTTCGAGGATCGCCTTGCGCGAGACGGCCTTGCCCGCGTTTCGAATCAGATAGGCGAGCAGGTCGCACTCCATCTGCGTGAGCTGATAGGTGCGCCCCTTCACCTTCAGCTCCAGCGCGTCGAGGTCGACGTGCCGGCCGTGGAAGTTCAGGATGCGCCCGCTCGACTGGTCGCGCGAGTCGCGGCGGGCCCACTCCGAGCGCCGCAGCAGGCCGCGGACGCGGGCCAGCAGGATGGCCAGCTCGAAGGGTTTCGGCAGGTAGTCGTCAGCGCCGGCCTCGAAGCCCCTGAGCACGTCTTCGGGCCGGCCGCGTGCCGTCAGCATCAGCACAGGTACGTAGTGGCCCGACGCACGCAGGGTGTGCACGACGGCGAAGCCATCACGGCCTGGCAGCATGACGTCGAGGATCACGGCATCGTACGGTGTCTCACCGCCCAGAAGCCGCTTGAGCGCCTCGTCGCCATCGCCCTCCACATCGATGGTGTGGCCGTCGGCCTCGAGATTGAAACGGAGCCCGTCAGCGAGGTGGACTTCGTCTTCGACAACGAGGATGTGAGGCATAGTGTGGCGCGATGCGCAGCGTGCCGGGTGCGTTGTGCCGAGTGCCGCGATGCTGACGGTCTCTGATCCCTGATCCCTGATCCCTGATCCCTGCCCCCTGACCCCTGACCCTGCTCCCGCTAAGTGCTGAGTGCCGGGTGCGCTGTGCTGGCCTCCGCGGCGACTTGTTCGGGCGAGAGACGCGGTAGTTCGAGCGTGAAGGTCGCGCCCTGACCTTCGCCCTCACTGTGCGCGAAGACACGACCGCCGTGCTGCCTGGCGACCGAACGCACGATGAACAGCCCGAGGCCCGTGCCCTTCACCTTGTAGCCCCGCGTCTGGAAGCGGTAGAAGCGCGTGAAGATCCGTTTCAGCTGCGACTTCGGGATGCCGACGCCGCGGTCGCGCACCCGCACCCACAGGCTTCGTGGCTCGGGCGCGGCCACCTCGACGCGGACCTGCACGTCCTGAAGTGAGTACTTCACGGCGTTGTCGAGCAGGTTCGACAGCGCGGTGCGCAGCTCGTCGACGTCACCGCTCACGAAGAGGCGTTGCTGCGAATCCGGGATGTTGAGAGTGATGGCCTCGTCCGGCAGGTGATGGCGGCGCCGCGCGGTCTCTACGCACTCCCGCGTCAACGCGGCCATGTCGACTGGCGCGCGCTGCGCCAGGCGGGGGCGCTGCCCCGCCACTCCGGCCTTCAGCACCTGTTCCACCGTGTGCTGCAGCCGCTCCGCGTCGGCCAGCATCACCTTGTAGAACTCCTTGCGCTGCTGGTCGCCGACCTCGCGCGCCTGCAGGGTCTCCAGATACAGGCGAATCGACGCAATGGGTGTCTTCAGCTCGTGGGTCACCGAATTGATGAAGGCGTCGTGCTGTTCGTTGCGGCGCAACTCACGCACCAGGAACACCGTGAAGACGACGATACCGGCGATGATCAGGGCGAAAGCCAGGACGCCCAGCACCAGCGGCAGCACCCGCCGGCCGTTGTCCAGAATCCAGCCCACGTTGAGCGACACGGCGGCCGCCACGAGGACGACGCACAGCACGATGAAGGCGACGG
>DATLLC010000229.1:0-10203 GCA_035538015.1 Vicinamibacterales bacterium | reverse complement strand
GTGGGGCAGCGAATCCTTGGTGAGCGTCTTGATTTCCTTGGTGTCGACGTTGATTGTGTAGATGTTCGCGTCGGCCCCCCGCATGCCGGAGAAGGCGATGAGCTTGCCGTCGGGTGAGAAGTCCGGCGATTCGGGAGCGTCGATGTCGTTGAGGGGCACGCGCAATTCGACTTTTCGCGTGACGACGTTCTGGACGATCAGCGAGCGGTCCTTCTCGGTGCGAACGAAATAGGCGAGGCGATCGCCCTGCGCGCTCCAGGACATCCACGGCACCGAGTTCCAGCGCCCGCCTGGCGTGGCCAGGTACTCGAAGCCCATGCTCTGATCGAACCCGGTCGTCAGGTTGCGAATGATTTCGCCGTCGCGCGTCGAGATCAGGACGATGTCGAGTTCGCGGTCGCGCCCGTTGCCGGTCATCGCGGCGAGCAGGTCGCCCGACGGCGATGGCTCGATCGACAGCACGTTGTTGAAGCGGCTCTTGCGCGGGTCGGGGGCCAGGTCGCGCCCGTAATCCGCCGGCCGTTCCTTGTCGCGGAACGGCTTGAACCGCTCCTTCATGTAGCGGTCGAACTGCTGGTCCCATTCCTCGGCGGACATCTGGAACGCCTCTTCGTAGGCGTCGTCGCTGCCGCCGATCACGCTGCGGCGGAGCGCGAAGACATACTGGCGCACGCCTTCCTTGCCCCAGCGTGCTTCCATGAACTCGAACGCCGCGTGCCCGAGGTTGTAGATCAGGCGCGGGTTGCTGAAGCCGCCGTAGTCCTGCATGTCGCTCATCTTGGGGATGATGTCGGAGACTGCCGCGTCGCGCACGGTCATCAGGTCCAGCGGCCGCCAGTAGCCGGTCATGTAGTCCGACATCCCTTCCATCGTCCACAGCGGCATGTTGCGGCGGATGAGGCCGGTGGGGATGATGTCGAACTGGAAGACGTGGGTGAGCTCGTGGGTGATCAGCCGGTAGAGCAGATCGGACGGCTCGTCGATCGGCATCACGATGCGGCTGCGGCTCGGCTCGGCGAAGGCGCCCACGCCTTCCTGGGCCGCCCCCGGAATGACGTTCTGCTGCCAGAACTCGGCGCTCGTGGTGAACAGGATCAGCGGGACGCGGAAGGCGAGGTCATGTTTCAGCTCGGAGCTGACGTGCTGATACGCGCTCTCTGCGTAGCCGGCGATGCGCTCGAGATGCTGCTCGATTTCCGGGTAGTAGTAGATCTCGAAATGGTCCGTCTGGTAGATGTGCCATTCGAACCGGTCGTACCGGATGGCGTTCTTCCCGTAGTATGGGATGTAGCCCGTCTGAGCCTCCGCCGCGGGGGCTGCCGCCGCAAGAACCGCGAGCAAGGTCAGGATAGTGAGCCGCATAGCCGTTCTCCTCAGTGCATCTTACTGATCCTGAGACGGGAGCCGCAAACGCGCGGGTCCCCTCGCCCGGCGGAGCAAGATTCGATCCGGCACCGCTTGTCCTATCCTGGTGACGGGACCAGCGGGCCCGTCCTCTCCTCGGGAATATACCGTCCGTCTCCGGGGTTCCTGTGTAGTCGTCACGGACATCATCCCTAACGCGATCCGGGCGACGGTCCGACACCCGCCAGCCAAGGCCGACCGGTTCGTGGAGGAACTGACCTATCAGGAGATGACGTCCGTGCTGAACATTCCGAACGGGCACCGTCATGTCGCAGCTGTCGCGGGGGCGGCGTCTCCTGTGTCAGGGCCTGACCGCCGCCGGAGACGGGGAGGCGGAGTTGAGGCGTGACGACGGGTGGGAGTTCACCGTGCCGCGCCGGGCCGGTGCGCCAGATGGCCAGTTGGTGGCCGTCCGCCGGTGCTTGTACTGAGAGGCCCGCTGCGCACCTCTGTACACCGTCGTAAATCAGCGCGAGCCCCTGTTGATCCTCGCCGGCGTCCAGCGGCCAACGGCCGAGTTGTCCGTACTCGGTCAGGACCAAGTGTCCTGGGAGTCAGGAGGGCCGCACCTGTCTGCTGGTGGGGTCCGCCGGCTGGGACCCGCCTGCGCGAGATGGCATTGAATCTCCGGGATGGTGCAGAATAACGATATGGACCAGCAGCCCAGCTCGAAGGTTCAGTTGGCCGCCCTTGCGGCGACCCTCATCGCCCTCCTGGCAATTAGCGTCCCCTTCGTGTGGCAGCACGATGTCGAGGCCGAGCGGGGGCTGGAGGCCACCGCCGCGCCCACCGGCGGCCTTGCGCCGGTGGCGTCGCATGCCGACGCGCCGGGCGAGGCTGACGATCCGGGTGGCGCTGCGTGCGAGGCCAACGCCAAACCCGCCAACCTCGATTTCACGATCAAGGACCTCGAAGGCAAGGACATCAAGCTCAGTATCTACAAGGGCAAGGTGATCCTGCTGAACTTCTGGGCCACGTGGTGCGGACCCTGCAAGGCTGAAATTCCCGGCTTCGTGGAGCTACAAGACAAGTACAAGAAGGATCTCGTCGTCGTCGGCTACGACGTGGACGACACCGCGGAGAAGGCCCGCCCCTTCGTCACTGAATACAAGATGAACTACCCGGTGCTGCTCGGCCTCGGTCGCGAGGACGTGCAGGACGCCTACGGTCCGATCTGGGGCATTCCCGCCTCGTTCCTGATTTCGAAGGACGGCAAGCTGTGCAAGCGGCACATGGGCATCGCGCCCAAGGAAACCTTCGAAAAAGAGATCAAAGCGCTCCTGTAGTATGATCCTCGCAGTGTCATGCTGAAGGGCTTCACTCACGCGCGTCTTTCCTGCGGTTGCCGCCTCGCGTTCCGCGAAGGCTCCGTTGGAAGCCCGGTTCTCGTCATGCTCGAGGCCAAGGCCTCGGGTTGCGTGAATCCGCGTCACGTCTCCGGCCTCCCGCTGTACGACTACCGCGAAGCGCTGCGTCCGTCCACGCGCCTCGGTCCATTCGGCGAAGAAGAGTTCGAAGAAGAGAGCTGAGGGTCGCGGTCGGGTCCGTGCACCGATGCGCCTGAAGGCCGACGGGACGCGTGCGCCCCCGCCCGCCACGGCTTACACTGGTGGGAGTTCGATCCGACCTGCGACGTGATCACGCTGATGAGCGCGGCCGGCCTCGCCTGAAACCTGGAGCCGGTGCGGTCCGCCTCTGTGCGGAGGCCGCACCCGCTACAGCTCGCGCAGCGCCGTCGGAATCGGCAGGCGCGCCGCCCGCACGGCCGGCAGCAGGCCCCCGATGAGCCCCATCGCCAGGGCGTAGGCCAGGCCCAGGACCAGCAGCTCGGGCGTCACCTTGAACGCAAAGGCCACCTGGCTGAAGGTCTGGAAGTTCATCGTCGAGGTCTGGTAACCGTTGAACGCCAGATAGGCCGCCAGTCCGCCGATCACCCCGCCGATCGCGCCGAGGGCCAGTGCCTCGGCGAGCACCGAGACCACGACCGACACCGCGTTGAATCCGAGGGCGCGGAGCGTGGCGATTTCCCGCGACCGCGTCGACACCGCGGTATACATCGTCAGGATGGCGCCAAACACGGCGCCGATGCCCATCAAGGCCGCGATGCCGAAGCCCAGCCCCTGGATCAAAGAGGTCAGCGCGCGCGATTGCTGCGCGTAGTACTCGGTTTCGCGCCGCACCTGGACGTTCAGCTGGGGGTTTGCCGTCAGCCAGTCGCGGAACGAATCGAATGTCTCCGACGAATCGAGGCGCGCCAGGACCGTCTGGAACGTGTTGCCCCGCCGGTAGGCGCCCTGCAGCACGCGCGCGTCGCACCAGATCTCCGTCTCCGACACGCCGCCGCCGGCCTCGAAGATGCCGACCACCACCCACGTGTTCTGGCCCGAGACGACCTCCTGGCCGACGGTGAGGCCGACGAACTGTCTGCTTGCGCCCCTGCCGACGATCACCTCATTGGTACCGAATTCGAGCGGGCGACCTTCCACCATGGACACTTCCTCGCGCACTTGCAGCGCCCTCGGCTCGATGCCGCGCATCGGCACGTTGGCGGGGGAGTTGGTCGACTTCTTCGGCAAGTCGATGACCACATAGAGTTCGGCCGACGCGATCGCGGACCGCTCGTCGAGGCGGATGCCGGGCGCCTGCTTGACCAGGTCCACCTCCGGCCCCGACAGGCCGCTGGTCATCTCGCTGTCTGCGCCGCTGCGCATGACGAGCGCGCGGGCCGGCGAGCCCGAGCCCTGCATGGCCGCGGTGAAGCCGGCGGCGATGGATAGTACGGAGACGAGCACGACCACCACCCCGGCGATGCCCACGACCGCGACGCCCGACGAGCCGAGCCGCTGCGGCATGGTCCGGAGGTTCAGCGCCGTGATCGCGATCGTCTGTGTCAATGCGTTCAACACCTGTTCGCCTCCGTGTCAGGCGCGCCGCAGCGCGTCGGTGATCTTCAACTGCATGGCGTTGAACGCCGGCAGCATCCCGGCGACCAGCCCCAGGCCGACGATCAGCGCCGCGCCGATGGTGACATCGCCCGCCGGCAGGATGAAGATGGGGAGGAGGCCGCCGGTGGGGTCGCCGCGCTGGACGATCAGCCAGGCGGCCGCGAGCCCCAGGCCTCCGCCCAGAAGCGCGATGAGCACCGATTCACCGAGGACGATCGACAGAATCGCGGTGTTCGAGAAGCCGAGCGTCTTCAGCACGCCCACTTCACTCGTCCGCTCGCGCACCGACTGTGCCATGGTGTTGGCGGCCACGAGCAGCATCGTGAACAATACGGCCGCGACAATCGCCATCATGATCGCGCCGATGTCACCAACCTGTTTCGCGAAGCCCTCGACGAACCCCTTCTCGGTGGTCGTCTTCGTTTCCGCCGACGAGTTGGCGAACATGCCGTCGAACTTCGCGCCCATCGCCTGGGCCTGCGACGGATCGGCAATCTTCACGATGTACCAGCCGACGAGCCCCTCTCCCTGCCGCCGGTTCTCGTCCAGGTAGTCGTAGCGGAAGAACAACTGCGTCTTGTCGACTCCCGCGTCGCCATCGTAGATGCCTGCGATGTTGAAGTCCCAGACCTGTCCCTGCTTCGGCTGCCAGATCGTCCCGACGATCGGAATGCGATCGCCGACCTTCCAGCCGAAGCGGCGTGCCAGGTCGACGCCAACCACCGCGCCCTGCCGGTCTGCCATCCATGCCGAGACCTGCTCGGGCGGCAGACGGTACTGCGGATAGATCTCGAGGAACGTCTTCGGCTCCACGGCAATCTGCGCGAAGAAGTTGGACGGGTCCTGGTACACGCCGCCGAACCACGTGTTGTGGGTGGCCAGCGCCACGCCGTCGGTAGCCTGGAGCCGCTCGAGATACGAGATCGGAAGCGGCATGATCAGGCTCACCTTGTGGATCAGCACGAGCCGGTCCAGGCCCGCGATGTCGACGCCGAAGCTGAACGCCGTGCGGATCGTCATCAGCAGGCCGAACAGCAGGAACGCGACGAAGATGGACAGCAGTGTGAAGATGGTCCGCAGCTTCTTTCGCCACAGGCTGCTCCAGAGCAGGGGCAGGTACTTCATTGCGTCTCCTCCTGCAGCACGCCCTTCTCGAGATGCAGGGTACGGGTCGCGCGCTCGGCGGCCCGCGGGTCGTGCGTGACCATGACGATGGTCTTGCCGTGCTGCTGGTTGAGCGCGTGCAGCAGATCCAGGATCTCGTCACCCGACTTGCGATCCAGGTCCCCGGTCGGCTCATCACAGAGCAGCAGCGTCGGATCGGTCACGATGGCGCGCGCGATGCCGACGCGCTGTTCCTGGCCGCCGGAGAGCTGCCGCGGGTAGTGCTTGGCCCGATCGGCCAGCCCCACCACCTTCAGCGCGATGCCGACGCGCTTGCGCCGCTCGGCCCGCGACAGGTTCGTGAGCAGCAACGGCAGGTCCACGTTCCGTTCCGCCGTCAGCACCGGCAGGAGGTTGTACAGCTGGAAGACGAAGCCGATGTTGTCAGCACGCCAGCGTGAGAGCTCGCCGCCCGAAAGCGCCCCGATGTTGGTGCCCGCCACCTCCACCGCCCCGCTCGATGGGTTGTCGAGACCACCGATCAGGTTGAGGAGCGTCGTCTTGCCCGAACCGGACGGCCCCATCAGAGCCAGGAATTGGCCCTGGGGAATATCGAGATTCACACCCTTCAGCACGTCGATGCGCTCGCTGCCGCGCGTGAAGTACTTGTGGACACCGTTGACGCGAACCAGTGGATTCATCACTCGCTAGCTCCCCTGCTTGACGGTGATCCGCGTGCCGTCGCCGAGCGACTCCGGTGGAGCAATCACGACACGGTCGCCGGCCGACAGCCCGGCTGACACTTCGAGCCGGTCGCCATCGGTCCCGGCGGTTTGAATCGCGCGCCGCTCGACGGCATCGCCCCGCACGACGAACACGTGGCTGGTTCCGTCCGACGTGCGGACCGCCGCCTTGGGCACGAGGGCGGTCGGCGCGGGCTCGGCCTCGGCGGCGGCGGCCTCGCGGAGGAAGGTGACCTTGACGCCCATGTCTGGCAGAATTCGCGGATCCAGCTGGTCGAAGGCGATGCGGACCAACACCGTCGCTTTCTGTCGATCCGCCGTCGGCACGGTGGTGATTACGCGGCCCGGAATCTGCCAGTCGGGATACGCGTCCAGGAGCGCCGTGACGGGCTGTCCGGACGCGACGCGGTTGATGTAGCTCTCGTTGACGTCCACCTCGATTTCGAGCGACTTCATGTCCACGATGGTCGAGATGCCGGTGCGGGTGAACCCGCCACCCGCCGACACGGGCGAGACCATTTCGCCCGGCTGCGCGTCCTTCGAGAGCGCCACGCCGCTGAACGGTGCGCGGATCACCATGTTGTCCAATTCCGTCTGCTGGAGGGCGACCTGCCGCTCGGCCACCGTCACCTGCTCTTGGGAGGCCGCGATGCGGGCCTCGAGCGACTGCACCTCGGAGCGAGCCTGATCCAGATCGGCGTCGGTGATCAGGCCATCGGTCCGCAGCCGCTCGCGGCGCTTGAGGGTGCGCTCGGCTTCCGCGAGGCGCACTTCGGTTTCGGTGATGGCCCGGCGCGCCGCCTCCAGCTGCGCTTCCATCAGCCGCAGTGCCGCCCGCACATTCGCATCGTCCAGGCGCGCGAGGACCTGCCCTTCGCGCACGGCCATCCCCTCTTCGACGTTGACCTCCACGATTTTGCCCGTGACCTTCGACGACACCGTGGCCCGGCGCCGAGCGGTGACATAACCCGATGCGTTCAGTACCGAAGCCTGGGCGCCGGCGCGGCGGGTCGTCACCGATGCCACCTCGACCTCCACGGGCCGCTCGCGGGTCATCCACGTCCACGCGGTCCCGCCCGCCCCGGCCAGTAGGACCAGAAGGACGACCCACCTCACCCAGCGGCGCGAGGCGCGGCGAGGCGCTCGCTCGATACGGAGGGCGGACAGGTCTTCGGTCGAGTCCATGTGGCGCTGACCTCGTGGGAGGAAACGGTTCGGCCGGCCGAGCCGGACCCAGACCGTCGCGCATCGTAGCGCGAACAAAAGGCGAAAATCAATGTCTCCGATCAGGGGACAAAAGGATAGACGCGCGGCGTCACGGCAGGTTCTGTTTCGAAGGAGCGAACGGCTGGATTCCCAGAGTGAACGGCGGCCGGCGGCAGCCGAGCGGCAGCGTTGCATCAGCGCGAGCGCCGTTTCAACCATGCCGACGGCGCCCTCGACGATCCGCTGGCGTGCGGCGATGATGGCGCCGGCCTGCTGGCGCTGCAGCATCGACGCGGCAATCTCCGGCGCATAGGCCAGGTGGCTGATCCGCGCTTCGATCACGCTGACGCCGGCCTTGAGGAGCCGCCGAATCCGCCCCTCAGAATCCGATCTTCAGGTCCGCCACCAGAGGCAGGTGATCCGAGGCGACGAGCGTCAAGCGGTCGCGAGGCAGCGTCACCTTCATCACCTCGACACGGCCCTCGAAATAGATGTGATCGAGGTGGAGGATCGGGAAGAACCCAGGGTAGGTTCGCTTGCGCCTCAGGTGCTTCCGCAGGTCGACGCTGTCCAGCCGTTGCGCGAGGATGTCGGTGGCAAGGCCTCGCGCCCATTCGTTGAAGTCGCCCAGGACGATCTTCGGGCCGGTCACGCGCTTGTCGTGGACGAGGGTTGCCAGTCTGGCGGCTTGATGCCGCCGTTCCAGCAACGCGGTCCCGAGGTGCACGTTGTACATGTGCAGCACGTGGGTGCCCACCTCGAGATCCACGCGCTGGGCGTTGCGCGGTTCACAGGTCTGCCACGTGAGATCGTGCTGGGCATGGTGACGTACCGGGAAGCGGCTCAAGACCACGTTGCCGAAGAGCGCGGTGCGGAAGTGACGGGTCGGCGCCATCACCCAACCCATACCGAGCGCGGCGCCGAGCTCGGCCGCCTGGCCCGGCTTGAGGGGCGATGCGCCGACCACCTCCTGGAGCGCGACAATGTCGGCGTCGATGGTGGCGAGGACGGCGGCGATGCGCTCCAGCCGCGTCCGGCCGTCGAGGCCGCGGGCGCGGTGGATGTTGTAGGTGGCCACACGGACCGTTTGCGTTTTGCGTGACTCGTCTTGCGCCATCGGCCGGTTCTCACTAGTCTGATAGAAGGCGGAGGGAACGGCAAATGTCACGGCTGACGAGCGAACGCGAACTGACCTGCCCGTGTTGCGGGGCGACACTGGTCGTAGATCTGAACCTCGGCCGGATCGTCTCGCACACCGAGCCGCCGAGCGGCCACCGGCCGGAATTGAGTGAGGCCGATCGCATCCTCGCCGACCAGGCGGCGCGTCGTGAGGCGCTGTTCGCCCAGTCGGTCCAGAACGAGAAGAACAAGAGCGACGCGCTGTCGAAGCGATTCGAAGAGGCGTTGAAGCAGGCGAAGACCGAGCCCGTGACCAAGCCGCTCCGCGGATTCGACCTCGACTGAAGCACGCACCTGCCGAATGCTACGGCTGGAGGAGCCGAGCCTGCGGATGACACCGATTCCTCGGGTCTAGGCTGTCACAAGGGTGAACGTGCGCGGCGAAATTCGTCCGGCAGCGGGCTCCAGCTCTCGCGCCCCCGGTAGTCCACCGGTTTGCGGTCGCCGTTCGCCTTCCGATAAGCGCGGTACCATCGCTTGATTTGCCGGTACTTCGCGGTGGAGGTCGGCATCGTCACGTGCGGCCAGTCGATCAGCACCTGCTCCACCTTCCACACGTTTCGATCCGACCAACGCCAGTTGTAGCGCCCCATCGCCGTGGCGAGGTTGGCGAGGCCGTAGCCGCGGACGCGCCCGGTATAGTCGATGTACGGCTCGACGTAGCTGTACGCCAGCCCGCGGATGGTGGGGAACACGGCCTTGCGCCCGTTCAGTCCTGGATCGCGCGACCGGGCCACCGAGCCCCAGTGGCCGTTCGTGCGGTAGACAAAGATCACATGGTCGAGGTTGTCCTGCGACTCGAGGCTCATCACGAGCGGCGGGTACCCGTGCTGCTCGAGGACGACCGCCGCGAACAGGGCGGCCTCGAGGCAATGCGCGGTTTCGGTTCGGACCACTCCGCGGAAGGTGCGCAGCGTTTCAGCGCCGCGTTCGACGTTGTAGTCCAGGGCGTTCAGCCACGCCTGGACGGCCTCCGGCGAACGGAGCCGGCGAATGAGCGAGCGTTCGCGGGCGGTCAACGCCGGGAGGGGCGCTTGGTTCATTGATCCAAACTCTACCGCAGCCTCCGGTTCCGCTCGGCCCAGCCGTCGCAGGTTCTGCGCAAACTGGCCGCCCGGCTCCTGCTATACTCCGCGAGCGATCCGAAAGCCCGCAGGATCAGGCAGGTTGGTGTCGGTTCCGGTCCCCACAGGCCCCTCCGTTGCGAGCGCTTTCCGGTGCACCCGCCTCGCGCGCGGAGGGTGCGTCCTCAGGTGTCAGCGCGCGAAAAGGCAGAGCGCTCCATGGGCCGTAGACTCTATGTTGGCAACCTCCCTTACAAGGCGACGGATGAGGATCTGATGTCGTTGTTCAGCCGTGCGGGCGCGGTGGACAACGTGCGCGTCATGCGCGACCAGGCGACGGGACGAGCACGTGGGTTTGCGTTCGTCGAGATGGTCAACGACGAAGACGCCCAGAAGGCCATCCAGGAATTCCATCAGTACGAGTACGACGGGCGAGCGCTCGTGGTCAACGAGGCGCGACCCAAGGAATCGGGCGGCTTCGGGGGCGGAGGGGGCGGCGGCCGTGGCGGCTACGGTGGTGGTGGCGGTGGCGGCGGACGCAGGGAGCCGCGCTGGTAG
>DATLLC010000228.1:0-14352 GCA_035538015.1 Vicinamibacterales bacterium | reverse complement strand
CGCGGCAGGAGTCGTACAGCCGGCGCATGTGCTCGGGCAGCCGGTACACTGCGCTGCCGTGCTTGGTCTCGTACGCGCGAATGCCCTCGAAAATACCGGTCCCGTAGTGCAACGAGTGCGCGGCTACATGCACGGTGGCGTCCGTCCACGCCACCAGCGAGCCGTTCATCCAGACCTGGTCGGTACCCTTGAAAGCCATGCCGGGATTCTACCCCTCAGCCCGTTTTCGTGGGGAACTGGGTCATTGCCGCTCCCGGCAGAAGGGGCACGCCTCGGTCCGGGCAGCCAGCGCCTTGCCGCAGTTCCAGCAGAAACGCGGCAGCGGCGCTTCCCTGGCCTTGAGACGCTGCTGGATGTCCTGCATCTCGTCGACGGTACCCACGGCGGGGAGGGCGGCCGGCCGCCACGGGCGCCTCGGTGTCGTCGCAGCGCGCGCCGCCAGCACCGCGTCGAGCACGTCGCCAGCACGCTGGTAGCGGTCGGTGATCTCCGGCGCCATGGCCTTCATGACGATGTCGGAGATAGCCTTGGGGAGCTTGGGGTTCCTCAGCTTGGGTGGAGTGGTCAGCTCGCCGCGCATCAGCCGCTCGAGATCGGCTGGCGCGGGCGTCTGATACGGCAGCTCGCCAGTGAGCATCTGGTACATGGTCACACCGAGCGAGTAGATGTCGGAGGCAAAGACCGCTTTGCCCTGGAACTGTTCGGGCGCCATGTACGGCGGACTGCCGATGACCGTGGTGCCATGAGCCGCGATCTCGAGGAAGCGCGAGGTGCCGAAATCGGCCACCTTTAACATGCCATGCTCGGTGACCAGCACGTTGCCCGGGCGCAAGTCGCGGTGGATGACGCCCTGCTTCTGGGCGTGGTCGACGGCGTTGCAGATCTGGCAGGTGAAATCGAGGGCCCGCGTGAGGTCGAGTGCGCCATCGCGCTCGATGATGGCCTCGAGCGTCTCACCCGGCACGTACTCCATCACGATGAAGAAAACGTTGTCCTGCCGCTCGGCGGTCAGGACCGTCACGATGTTCGGATGGTTGAGCGAGGCGAGCAACCGCGGCTCGCGGAGCAGCTCGCCGAAGTCCAGGTTCTGTCGGTGCGGGACCTTGAGCGCGACTTTCTTGTCGATCCACGTGTCCTCTGCGAGATAGACGGCACCGAACCCTCCGCTCCCCAGCGTGGAAATGATGCGGTACTTGCCCACCGTCTGGCCGCGGAAGAACATTGGGAGAAAGTATACAGGCGTGCCGGGTAGCGCGTGCGGCGTGAGGGGTGCGCTACGGAGTGCCCAGCGCAGAGTGCAGAGTGCTTCGCGAGTAGAGGTATCGGGGTGCGGCTACAATCGTCCCGTGCGGCCGCGGTTCTACCTGCCGACCATCGACGCGAGCGGGCGGGGCGAGCTCGATGAGGACGAAGCGAGGCATCTTACGCGTGTGTTGCGTCTGGGCGCCGGAGCCGACGTCGACGTGTTCGACGGGCGCGGCGGGATGTTTCGGGCGCGTGTGGCCGAGGTGGGACGGATACGCGTCGTGGTGCAGGTGCTGGAGCCCACGGCGGCGGCGCCGGAGCCGGCACTTCCGATCACGCTGGTCATGAGCGTCCTCAAGGGCGACAAGATGGACGCGGTCGTCCGCGACGCGGTGATGTTGGGTGTGACGACCATCCAGCCAGTCGTCGCGTCGCGCACCGAAGTGAGTCTCGCGGCGCTGCGGCGCGCCGAGCGGCTGGCGCGCTGGCAGCGCATCGCCGTCGCCGCGGTAAAGCAGTGCGGAAGAGCTCTGCTGCCGGCCGTGCGGCCGCCCGAGGGCCTGGACGCGTGGATTGACGACCACGCGGATCAGCCGGTGGTGGCGCTGATAGAACCGTCTGGAGGCGTGGTGGCGGGGCTTCGCGACCTCGCGCCGTCGGCGTTGGTCCACCTGCTGGTGGGCCCCGAAGGCGGCTGGTCGCGAGACGAGACCGCGGCCTTTGCCCGCGCCGGCTTCCGGACCGTATCTCTCGGCGGGCGGACCTTGCGCGCCGATGTCGCGCCGTTGGTGGCAATGGCCGCGATCTACGAGCGCTGGGACGGGTGGTAGTAGACATTGGTGATTGGTGATTGGTGATTGATGATTGTCATTGAGTGATTGGGTGATTGGGTGATTGGAGGAGCGATGCGGCGCATCGTGTTGGTGACCCTCATTTGGTTGGTCGCGGCAGCCTGGCCCGCGGTGGCCCAGGATCCGGTGGCGACGTTTTCGATTCTCGGATACGACCCGGCGACCGGCGAGGTCGGCGGCGCTGTGCAGTCTCGCGTGTTCAGCGTCGGCAACGGCGTGCTCTGGGCCGAGGCCGGCGTCGGTGCCGCGGCGACCCAGGCCATCGTCGACGTCAGCTATGGGCCGAAAGCCATCGAGCTGCTTCGCGCCGGCATGAAGCCCGAGGCGGTCATCAAGGCCATCTGGGACAGCGATCCGGATCCACAGCCCGAGCGCTGGACGAAGGAAGGCCGGCAGTTTGCGGTGATCGACCCGCAGGGGCGGACCGCGGCGTATACCGGGCCGAAGGCCACGAGCTGGGCCGGGCACAAGCAGGGCAGGTACGCCACCGCGCAGGGCAATATCCTCGCCGGAGAGGGCGTGGTGAGCGGCATGATCGAGGCCTTCGAGCAGACGCAGGGCCACCTCGCTGTGCGGCTGACCGCCGCGCTCGAGGCCGGGCAGAAGGCCGGTGGCGACACCCGCGGGATGCAGTCCGCCGCCATTCTGATCGTGGGCAAGGGGCAGGGCGTGTGGCTCAACAACGACGTCGTGATGCGCCTGCAGGTGGACGACAGCCCGGAGCCGATCAAGGAACTGAGAAGGCTCGTGGATTCGTGGAACGAACGCCGCCAGAAGGGGCAGCAGCGGCCGGTCAAGTAGGGCCGCAACACTGGGCCATTCGGAGCGCCACCCACGTCGCTTCCTCGAGCCTTTCCATCACCTCCACGCTCGAGAATGCAGCGCGTACGGCTGGTTCTTCGGACTCGTCGAAGCCGCTGATGACGAGGGTGCCGCCGGGGCGTTTCAGATCCATCAGCGTGGCGGCGGTGAGGCGAAGCATGCCTCCGGTGAGGTTGGCGACCACGAGATCGGCAGGGGGCAGAGGTTCGGCGCGAAAGTCTCGGATCTCGAAGCGTACGACGGGCGGCAGGTGGTTCAGGCCCGCACTGGCGCGCGCGGCGTCGATCGCGTCATGATCGACGTCCAGCCCCAGGACGTCCGAGGCGCCGCTCAACGCCGCGGCCATGGCCAGGACGCCCGATCCGGTGCCGATATCGAGCACGCGATGCCCCCGCATCTCGATCGTCGAGAGCAGGCGCAGGCACAGCCGCGTCGTCGGATGATGGCCGGTGCCAAATCCCATCGAGGGCTCGATGATGATGAGGGTGGTACCCGCGGCAGGCGCGGCGGGAACTGCCCAGGGTGGCGCAACGATGAAGCGGCCCGCGTCAACGGCGGTCAGCGACTGCTGCGATCGCGCCGCCCAGTCTGCGTCGGGCACGTCCACGGGTGACAGTCGAAGCGAGGGCCAACGCGAGGCGAGCGAGCGGGCGGCCCCGTCGCGCGCCGTCGGTGTCGCAAAGAACACCCGCCAGCGCAGCGGCGTCGGCGGCGGATCGGGAATGGGCGGGAAGGTCGGGTCCCAAAGGCCTCCCGGCGGCAACGGGCGTTCGGCGAGGTCTTCGATCGCCTGGGGAGCGAAATCGTCCAGCGCCGCCGCGACGAGCTCCTCGGCTTCCGGTGGATCGTCCAGCGCCGCGGCCTCGATGACCAGCGCCGGCCACGATCGCTCAGTCACGCCGAGCCCCCAGCCCCAGCCCGGGCAACGTCACCGTTCACCTTCATCATTGGCGCTGTCTGCGCTCTGTGTGCGCCTTGGTGCGGGTCCGAGTGGTTGTCAGCGGCCCTTAGCGAAAAATCTTTCCGAAGAGCCCGCGATCCTCCTCGGTATCGGCGTTGCGGGTCGGTTCGAACTTCTGATTGGGCAGCGTCGCAGCCAGCTGCTCGAGCAACTTGCGCTGCTCCTTCGTCAGCTTCTTCGGCATCACCGCCTGCACGGTCACGATGAGATCGCCGCGGCCGCGCCCGCTGACGTCCGGCATCCCCTTGGCCTTGACCTTGAAGGTGGTGCCGGGTTGGGTGCCTTCGGGTACCCTAACGGTTTCGTCACCATCGATGCCAGGCACCGTGATGTCTCCGCCCAGCGCCAGCGTCGGGAACGAGAGCGGCACCTCGCAGTGCAAGTCGTTGCCGTCGCGGTGGAAGAACTCGTGCTCGGCGACGTGAATCACCACGTAGAGATCGCCCGCAGGACCGCCCTGACCGCCGGCCTCGCCCTCGCCGGTGAGCCGCAGCCGCTGTCCGGTGGCGATGCCCGCAGGAATCTTGACCGTGATCTTCCGCTGTTGCTCGGTCGTGCCCTGACCGCGGCACGTGGCGCACGGCTTGGCGATCACCTTTCCGGTGCCGCGGCACTGACCGCAGGTGCGGGCGACGGTGAAGAACCCCTGCTGATATCTGAGCTGCCCGGCCCCGCGGCACTGCGGGCACGTCGTGGCAGTGGTGCCGGGCGCCGCTCCCGAGCCGCTGCAGGTCTGACAAGGCTCCTGGCGAGGGATTTGGATGGTCGTCTCGGCGCCCTTCGCGGCCTGCTCGAACGCGATCTCCATGTCGTAGCGCAGGTCGGAGCCGCGCTGCGGACCGCCACGGCGGCGCCCGCCGCCGAAGACGTCGCCAAAGCCGAAGATGTCGCCGAGGCCGCCGAAGATATCCTGGAAGTCCGCAAAGATGGTCGGGTCGACGGCACCGGAACCGCCGGCCGCGCCGGCCACGCCCGCGTGCCCGAATCGGTCGTAGCGCACGCGCTTGTCTGCGTCGGCCAGCACCGCGTAGGCTTCAGCCGCTTCCTTGAATCGCTCCTCGGCGGTCTTGTCGCCGGGATTGCGATCCGGGTGGTACTTGAGCGCCAGCTTGCGGTACGCGCTCTTGATGTCCTGATCGCTGGCGGTACGCGAGACGCCGAGCACGTCGTAGAAGTCGCGCTTGGTCACGACGCTCTGGCCACCTTGACGAGAGCCGGACGCAGCAGGCGTTCGCCCAGCATGTAGCCCTTGCGGAGCTCCTCCACGACCTCACCCTCCCGCGCGCCCTCAACGGCGTCGTAGGCCACGGCCTGATGGCGATGGGGATCGAAGTCCGTGCCGACCGTCTCGACAGCCGTGACGCCCCGCTTGCGAACGAGATCGTTCAGCGCGCGATGGATGATCTCCACACCGGTCTTGTAGGCCTGGGCCTCGGGCGGCGCTGGCGCCGCCAGGGCACGGTCGAAGTCGTCCATGACCGCCAGCAGATCGCCCAGCACGTCGGCCGCCGCCCACTCGGTGAATTCCTTGCGCTCCCGCTCGACCCGCTTCCGGAAGTTGTCGAACTCGGCGCTCTTCCTGAGGAGCCGGTCGTAGTAATCGTCGCGCTCCTTCTGTACTTGGTCGGCGGGGGGCGTACCGGCCGGCGCATCGGCGGCCGGCGCGTCAACCGCCCCGGCCTCAGAGGTCTGGGTGGGATCCTGCGGTTCAGTCATGACGATTCGTAGTCCCGGGGGCGAAACCTAGCTTACATCTTTCAAGACGCGCGCCACTGCCAGCGCGGCTACGTCCACGGCCGCGATTGCGCGCGAGTACTTCATGCGGGTCGGCCCGATCACGCCGACCGTACCGGTGCCCCGTCCGTCGAAGTAAGTGGAGGCGATCAGGCTGAACGGCCGCAGTTCGGGGTCGCTGTGCTCGGTGCCGATCACGACGGTCAGGCCCGGTCCGTCGATGTACTCGTTCAGCAAGCGCACCAGTCGTTGCTTCTCCTCGACCATGCGGAGCAGCGCGCGGAGCGTGGCCGCGGAGATGCCGCTCGCCTCCACGACTTGTTCGAGGAGCGTGGCCGCTCCTTCGATGTACACGGCGGTCGGGCCTTCCATCTGGTCCAGCGTCTGGCTGGCCAGCTTGAGTGCCAAGCCGAGCAGCTGGTCGTACAGGGTCCGCTCCTCGCGCAGGCGTGCACGGACCCCGTTGCGGACTTCGTCGATCGTCCGGCCGGCGAACTCCGAGTTCAGAAAATTCGCGGCCTGCGTCAGTTCACTGGCGCCCACGCCTTCGCCAATGTCCACGGTCTTCTGGGACACCTGATTACCGCGTGCGACCATGACCACCAGAATGCGGGTCCCGTGCAGCGGCACGAACTCGATGCGCTGGAACACCGCATGCTCGTTGGCGGGCGCAATCGCAAAGCCGATGTGGCGAGAGGTCTCCGAGAGGACGTGCGAGGTGGACGACAACAGGTCGTCGATCATCGGGTCGTCGCCGACCTCCTGGCGCAGGCGGGCTTCGACCCCGGACACATCCCGCGCCGCCCGCCGGCCCTCGAGCAGCAGGTCCACGTAGAACCGGTATCCCAGATCCGTCGGCACCCGGCCAGCCGAGGTGTGCGGCTGCCAGACATAGCCCATATCCTCGAGCTGCGCGAGCACGTTCCGGATCGTGGCCGACGACACGTTGAGGCCGGCCTTGTGCATCAGCGTGGCCGATGCGACCGGCTCGCCCGTTTCGATGTACTCCCGCACCAGCGTGGCGAGCACGCGGCGGGTGCGATCCGACAGGACCACGGCGCTCATTAGCAGTCGCTCGGTAAGACTGCTAACAGTATAGCAGGGGTGGTACGAGGAGTCCGGATGCAGGTGCAACGGGGGGCAGCTGGATGCAACAGGGCGTCGGGTTCGGCCGCCGGCGGCCAGGTGAATTCGCCGCACAACAGCTCACGAGACTCGCGGTCTTACCCAAACGCTCTGACCGCGAGGGCTTTCGCCTCGGCGCGAGCGCGGGAAACAAGCTCTCCCGTCTCCCAGCGGGTCAACGTGCCCTCGTGCACGAGGAGCTCGCCGTCCACGATGGCCGTTCGCACGTCGGTCGGCTGCGTCGCATAGACGAGCGTGGCATAGGGATCCGGCGCCGGCGTTTGATGAGGTCGGTCGCTCCGGACAAGGATGAGGTCGGCACGGAAGCCCGTGGTCACCTGCCCGATCTCCTGCGCCAGCCCCAACGCGTACGCGCCGCCGCGTGTGGCGATGGCCACTACCTCGCGAGCGGGTAAGGTGCCGGGCCCGCTGCGGACGGCTTGTAAGGTGGCCGCCAGCCGCATCTCCTGGAACATGTCGAGGTGGTTGTTGCACGCCGCGCCATCGGCGCCCAATGACAGGGACACCCCGAGTTGGCGGAGCTCGACCACCGGCGCGATACCCGAACCAAGCTTGAGGTTGGATCCCGGGCAGTGCAGGACGTGCGCCCGCCGCTCGGCCAGTAGTCGGCGCTCGCCTTCATCCACCCAGACGCAGTGGGCAAGGCAGACGTGCTGATCGACCAGGCCCAGCTCGGCCAGGTATGCGATGTTGGCCAGACCAGTCCGCTGCCTGACGAGCGCGACCTCATCCCGGTTCTCCGACGCATGCGTGTGCACCAGCAATCCATGAGTCCGGGACAACTGGGCGACCGCCTCCAGGAGATCGCGCGAGCAGGACACGGCGAAGCGAGGCGCCAGGGCCGCGCGCAGGCGGCCTCCGGCCCGCCCGTGCCAGCGCCTGGCGATCGCGAGGCTTTCGTCAATCGACGCCTGCGTCTGCTCGCGCAGCCGACTTGGCGCCGCCGGGTCGGCGTCCATCATGCACTTGCCGACGACGGCCCTCAGCCCGGTCGGCTCCAGTGCCTCGAACACCGCGTCCGTATCGTGCACTGTCTCCATCGTCAGGACGCTGGTCGTGCCGCCCTGCAGGAGTTCCGCCGCGGCCAGGCCCGTTGCGGCGCGGAGCGACGCCGGCGTGTGCGCCGCCTCCATCGGCAAGATCCGCGTGCGCAGCCAGTCGAGCAGTGCCCGGTCGTCGGCATAACCCCGAAACAGGGTCTGGCACAGATGGATGTGCGTCTGGACGAACCCGGGGAGCAGATAGTCGCCGGCGGCGTCGATCATCATCGCGCCTGGCGGAGGCACGATGGTCCCGCCGACCGATCGGATGCGCCCGTCTTCGATCAGGACATCGCCTTCGATGATGTCGAAGGCGTCGTTCATCGTGAGGACGCAGGCGCGCCGGACGAGCAGCGGAGCTGGCGCCACGGCGGCTCAGGAGCGCTGAGGCGCTCTGGCCTTCGGCATCCACCGGAGCGATGCATCGGCAATCTGCCGCGCCTTGCCGCGCCGGATGGCGATGAGCTCGGCCACGATGCTGACAGCGATCTCCTGTGGCGTGACCGCACCGATGTCCAACCCGATCGGGGCGTGCACGCGGGAGAGATGCTCGAGGGTGGAGAGGCCTTCGCCGAGCAGCTGATCGTAGATGCGGGCAACCTTCGCGCGGCTGCCGATGAGCCCGAGGTAGCGGAGCTCGAGCGGGGCCAGGTGCTGCAGCGCGTCGAGGTCGTTGCGATGCCCGCGCGTGACGATGACCGCATAGGCCGAGGACGGCAGGGCGGCCTGCCCGAGCCAGGAAGGAATGTCGTCGACGACGACAGATGCGGCAAAAGGGAACCGCTCGCGATTGGCAAAGGCCGCACGGTCGTCGATGACGTGCACCTCGAAGCCGGCTTCGGAGGCGGCACGGGCGAGGTAATACCCCACGTGCCCGGCGCCGAACACGAAGAGCGAGGGCGGCGCCTCGAGCGGTTCGATGAACACTTCCATCTGCCCGCCGCAGACCAGGCCCGTCTCTTCGGCGAAGTCGTCGTTCAGGTCGTACTTGGCGGTGACGGGCTTCCGGGTGCGCAGGGCCTCGCGTGCCTTGCCGAGCGCGTCGTGCTCGTAACAGCCGCCGCCGATGGTCCCGACGGTGCGCCCGTCGGCATACACCAGCATCTTCGCGCCGACGCGCTGCGGCGTTGAGCCGTTGGAAGACGTAATCGTGATGAGGGCCACTTCATCGCCCTTCGTCAGCGCCTCGCCGATGGCCGCGAAGATCTCATGGTTCACAGGGGAATTATACCGGGTGCGGTCAGGTGCAGGTCACCACCGATGCAGGGCGCAGATTTCGAGCGGTTCGGTGCCGGTCAGGAAGGCTTCGTTGGTGACACGCGGGCAGGTGGGGGCGGCAAGCTTGCCGGTGTCCCGATCGATCTCCACGAAGCTGACGCCTTCGGGCGCCTCGAACGGCACGTTGGCCCGTCCCGCGAGCGCCTTGAGCATGAACGAAGCCCAGATCGGCACCGCCGCCTGTGTCCCGCTCAAGCCCAGCGGTTGATTGTCGTCGAAGCCGACCCAGACCACGGCGAGCAGCTCGGGTGTGAAGCCGACGAACCAGGCGTCGCGCAGGTCGTTCGTGGTCCCCGACTTGCCAGCAGCATCGAGCGAGAACCCCGCGGCGCGCGCCCCGGCGCCCGTGCCCTCGTTGAGCACGCTGCGCATCATGTGGGTCACCAGGAAGGTCGTCTCCGGCCGCGCCACTCGCGGCCCGGCCGGCTCCTTGACCGTCACCGTCTGCTCGCCGCTGACGACTCGCGCGAGGCTGCGCAGCGGCGCAACGACGCCGCCGTTGGCAAACGAGGTGTAAGCCGTCGCCATCTCCATCGGCGAGAGCTCGAACACGCCAAGGGAGATGGAGGGGTAGCCTTTCAGCGCTTGACCGACCTTGGCCCGCCGCCACACCGCGGCCACCTTGTCGAAGCCGGTCTGCTCGGCCACCTTGATCGTCGCGATGTTGCGCGACAGGGCGAGCGCGCGGCGCAGCGTGATGAACCCGTCGTACTCATCCCCGTAGTTGCTCGGTGCCCACTCCTCGCCGTCATAGGTCCACGTGGTCGGCTCGTCCCACACCATCGTGGCTGGCGTGAAGTCGGCCCGGCCCGCGTCGGCCGCCTGTTCGAACGCCGCGAGATACACGAACGGCTTGAAGGTGGAGCCGGGCTGTCGATGCGCCAGGGCGGCGCGGTTGAACTGCGACTGGTTGTAGGACCGGCCGCCGACCATCGCGCGAATCTCCCCGGTGTGCGGATCCACGGCCACCAGGGCGGCCTGCGCGCGGCGCGTGTCGCCCTTGTGCCGGCGGGCCAGGGTCTCGTCGACCCGGCCGAGCCCGTCGCGCACCGCGTCCTGTGCCGCCCGCTGCATGTTCAGGTCCAGCGTTGTGTAGATGTCGAGCGGTGCCGGCCGGGCGGTGACGCCGGGCATCGTCTCGTCGAGCGCCTGTCGCATGTAATCCACGAAGTATGGCGCCTCGTTGTCCAGCGCCCGTGCAACCACGGTAATCGGTTCGCCGGAGGCCCGCGTGGCGGCGTCCGCCGAGATGTACTCGGCGTCCGCCATTGCGCGCAGCACGACGTTGCGGCGCTCGCGCGCGCCCTCGACGCTGGTGAACGGCGAGTGGTTGTACGGCGACTGGATGACACCGGCGATCAGGGCCGACTCCGCAAGGGTGAGGTTGGTCAGGTCCTTGCCGAAGTACATACGTGAGGCTTCGGCGACGCCGTGAAGCGCGAACGATCCGCGGTGTCCGAGGTAGACGTCGTTCAGGTACAGCTCGAGAATCTCGTCCTTGGTGGCCTTGGTCTCGAGAATCAGGGCCATGAACTGCTCGAGCAGCTTGCGGCGGAACGACCGTTGACGCGTCTGCTGTTCCTCGGCCATTTCCTCGGTCAGGAAAAAGTTGCGGGCCAGCTGCTGGGTGATCGTGCTCGCGCCCACCAGGTAGCTGCGGGTGCCGTTCAGGTTGGTCGCGAGCGCACCGACCATGCGAATCGGATCGATGCCCGGGTGGTAGTAGAAACGCCGGTCCTCGATGGCGAGCACAGCCTGCTGGACCCGCTCCGGGATGGCGTCGATGGCGACACGCCGGCGCTTCTCACGTGAGCCCGTCGCCAGCCCGGCGAGTACCGGTGGATCGAGGGAAACCTCGGGTGAGGGCCTGCCCGCGATGCTGATTCGCGCGATTCGCTCAGGTGGCGGCGGACCTTTGCGACCAGCCTTCGGTTGCGGAACCGGCGTGAAGTTCACCTGCACCGGGCGGCCGGCGAACTCACCGCCGCGTGGGATGAAGGCGATGGCACGCTCAGCGATCGCGAACTCGCCCGACTTCTCAGCGCGGGCCCGCTCCGCATAGCCGACATCGTTCAGTCGCGCGACGACCTCACCCGGGCTGATCACCTGGCCGGTGTTGAAGGTGAGGGGACGCGCGAACACGCGCGGGATCACCCGGTCGCGTTCCCCGTGCAGGCGCGCGTCGATGACGCGCGAGAACTGGACGTAGTAATGGCCGAACGCCGTCGATCCGGCCAGTGCCAATACGGCGGCAGTCCAGGCGAGCGGCTTCAGGAGGCGGTGGCGACGGAGGAACTTGACGGTGTTGCGGACGCGCGTCCGTGCCCGCTTCAACGTCGAGCGCGAGGCCGTCATGGGTGATGACTACAGGGCCTAGATTGAGAGGACGTGGTGCTGGCCCATGCCGAGCGGAATGTCCTCCAGCAGGCGAGGAATCAGCGCGTCCCCGTAGCGGTTGAGGAACCAGACGAACCCGACTTCCCGCTCCTGTGGATGTCCGGACGGGAACATCAGCGCCTGGGCATGCTGGAACTGCCGCCGCAGCGTCTCATCCTTGCGCTTCGCGGCCTGGATCACCTTGTTGTGCAGGGTGTGGAGCTCGTGTTCCATCTTGCCGAGCGTCGTGCGCACCGTACCTTCAAGGGTCGGGTCGATCTGCGGCACGACCGTCGCGAGCGCGCCCATGCGCTCGGCGACGAGCGAGGTCATCCCTGCCAGGGCGTGCTCGACGGTGGGCGGCAGCTGGCTCTGGAGCAGGCCGTTCAGCGCCTTCTCGTCCTGCGGCTGCAGCGCGGTCATCGGGAGGCCGTACTTACCGAGGAAACGCAGCGTCGCCGAATCGACCAGCGTCGCGGTGGCGCGCTGATACATCAGCGGCATCGCAATGCCGAAGTGGGCGTAGACCTCGCGCAGCTGGCCCAGGTAGGCCAGCTCGTTCGGGCCCGCGACGTAACAGATGGTGGGGAAGATCGCGTCCTGGACCAGCGGCCGCAGCAGAACGTTCGGGCTGAAGTGCTCAGGGGTGTTGGCGGCGTCTTCGGCGAGCGCGGCCAGCGTGGTCGTTCGCGCGCCGATGGTAGCCGTGTCGCCCGTCGCCTTGATCGCCTCGCGGCTCGAGTCGAGGTGGAACAGCGAGATGGCGCCCTCCTGCGGCGTCACCTGGGCGTGGTAGCCCTTGGCCACGAGGGCCTCGCCGGCACGGCTGACCAGTTCGGCGGTGACGCCCGGCTGCGCGATCTCGCGGGTGAAGATGTCGCGCGCCAGCGGCTTGGCCGCCGGGTCCGACGAGTCGTATACCACGAGCCCGTGGTTACCCAGGACGGTCTCGAGCCAGCAACCGAAGGCCTCGGCCATGCCTCGGCCGGGACGATACGCGCGGCGCAGGCCGCCGACGATCTCGCCTCGAAACTCGGTGTCGGGCAGCGTGGACTCGAGTGCTTCGATGGCCGCGCTCACCGCGTCATCGAGCACGAGCCGCGCGACCGGTTGGTCACCGGCGCCTGGCAGATCGGGAAGCCGGATCGTGCGCGGTGACAGCTCCTGGTCGAGCACGGTGCTGCCTGAGACCTCGGCCCAGTCGTGATCCTCGGCATCGATCCAGAACACCGGGACGACGGCGACGCCGTGGGTGCGCTCGACCTCGGCCGCGAGGCGCATCGCCGTCATGGCTTTCAGCAGCGTGAACAGAGGCCCGCCGAACAACCCAGCCTGCTGGCCCGTGATCACGACCCGCGTAGCCGGATCGGACAGGCGCGCCGCGGCCTGACGGGCGCTTTCAGGGGCGTCACGTCGCGCCTGTTGCTCGGTGAGCACGCGCGCCAACTCGACGGGCCGGCGCGAGGTGGCTTGCGATCGCGCGATCGTGTCGGCCCACGCCGCTGGCGTAGCAGGATCGCCGGCGAAAAAGGGGGCGACGCGGGCGTAGTCGAACGCGTAATCGGCCGCCAGCCGGCGAATCCACGAGAACTCTCGGATGTCGACCGTCAATGACTGAGTGGTGGGTGGCGTGGTGGCGTCGGCAGGCACCGTCGCCCACTGTCGCAGAGCGTTGCCGAGCGTGTCAACTGCGCGTGACAAGAGCGTGTCAACTGCGCGTGGTAAGATCGTCGGTCAACACGTGTCCGGGGAAGGCTCGCTGTTCGACGTTCCACCGGCGGCGATCGGCCGCTTTCGTGTCCTGCACCAGGTTGGAGCCGGCACGAGCGGGCCGGTTTTTCGCGCGGCGCATCCCCAGACGGATGCGCCCCTGGCCATCAAGCTCTTCACTCTTCCATTTCAGCCGGAACGCTCCGCCTCGGTGGTTGCCGACCTCGAGTCACTGGTCGGTACCATGCCTGAAGCAGAGGGCGTTTGCCAGCTGATCGATGCTGGCACGCAGGGCACGACACCGTTCCTCGTGACCGGCTTCGCGCAGGGCGATTCGCTCGACGTCGCCTTGAAGCAATTCGGCCCCGCCGCGATCGCGGATCTGGTACCGCGCTTGCGCATGCTGGCGCGCGCGCTCGACGCCGCGGCCGCCGTCGACGTGTTCCACGGTGCGCTGCATCCGAGGGACGTACTCGTCTCGGACACCAGCACTGTGCTGACCGGCCTCGGCGCCTGGCCGATCCTGTCGCGGGCCGGTGAGCGCCTGCCGATGCGCCGTCCGTACCGCGCGCCAGAGCTTGGCGACGCCGCCATCTCCGCGGCGGGCGATCGCTTCTCACTGGCTGCGCTCGCCTACGAGTGGATGACGGGCCGCCGGGCGCCCTCTACCTTCGTAGCTGGCGACATGGCTGCGATGGCCGGGGCCGATCGCGGGGCGCTCGGACGCATCTTCGCGCGGGCGCTGCATGCCGACCCGGATGAGCGATACGAGACCTGCGAGGCGTTCATCCAAGACCTCGCCGGCGTGGAAGTGGAGGAGGCTGCCGTCGGGGCGCTGGAAAAGCCGCGGGCCGATTCGCGTCCTCGGAAGCGCGGAGGGCGCGCCGGCGCGGGCCCCGGCCATCATCTGCCGCTCGATGTATCGCCACTCGAAGAAGCAGGCGAGCTGCCCAGCACGGCCGTCGACGCCAGGGTGCGTCAAGCGGAGCCGCCGCCGAGCATGGTGAACTTCCACTCGGAGGCCGCGGCCGCCCAGCCTGAGGCGGCCTTCTCTTATGTGACGCCGGCAGCCAGTGCCGTGCTGCGGCCGCCGCCGCCCGTCGAACCGCCCTTGCACTCGCTGCTGCGCGACTCGCCGCCGACGGTGGGTCCGCCGGCGCGGTCGGGCGGATTACGGCTCGTCCTGGCC
>DATLLC010000227.1:0-2809 GCA_035538015.1 Vicinamibacterales bacterium | reverse complement strand
ACGCCCTGGCTGCCGTCGTCGAAGAACGTGTTGGCGATGAAGTTGTTCACCGAGAAGTAGCGCGCCGAGGTGAAGAACCACAGCTTGTCCTTCAGGATCGGTCCGCCGAGCGCGAACGTGTAGTCGATGATCCGGTCGGTGGCGTTGCCGGCCTCGAGGCCGCGGTCGATGTGCCGCTCGGTCAGGTTGTCCGACTGCCAGGCGCCCGGGCGGCTCGCCATCTTGAAGTCGCCGCTGAAACGATTGCCGCCCTCGCGGGGAATCATGTTGAGGCGAACCCCGCCGGCTGCCGTCTCGGCGCTGATTCCCGCGGTCTGGTAGCTGACTTCGGAATTCATCGCGTCATTGAAGTAACTCTGGACGGCGCCATCGGCTTGCAGGCCGTTGACCATCATGCCGTCCACCAGCACCGAGACATTGGCCGCGGCCATGCCGTGCGTGTTCATGTAGGTCTGCTGCATCGCGCGGGCGCCGCCGGTGTCCGGCAGGCTCAGGTTGATGCCGACCACGAGCTGCGCCATGCCCTGGATGCTTCGGCCGGTCGGGATGACGTCGATAGCTTCGCGATCGAGCGTCGCGGTGTGAGCAGCGGTCGTGACATCCACGACCGGCGACGCACCGGTCACGGTGATCGTCTCTTCGAGGGCGCCGACCGCCAGCGTGGCGTCGATGCTGGCCGTGAATTCGGCGGAGAGTCGAAGATCGTCGCGCCGGAACGTGTTGAACCCCGGCATGGTGAACACGACCGAGTACACACCAGGCCGCAAGTCGGCGATGCGGTAGTTACCGCCTTCGTCAGTCGTGGCGGACTTCACCTTCTCGATCAAGACGTCGCTGGACGCCTCGACGGTCACTCCGGGCAAGACCGCCCCGGAACTATCCTTGACCACACCGACAATCGCGCTCTGTGCGAGAGCCACCGTCGGTATCAACACGGTAAGGCCTGCCAGCCATGCCGCCTTGCCAGTTATCCGAGACCATCCTCCGACGACCAGCTCCCTCATCGCGCCTCCTCATGGTGGTGATGCCACCGACGTAGGTATGAAGGCGAAGGGTCCTGCAGGCGCGATGTCCGCGAGAATGTAACCAAATGTCTTCTGGGCGTCAATCGAGAACCCGCGGACCCGCTGGCACACGCCGGGTGTAGTCTGTCTTTATGCCCGTCGACGACCTCGAGCTCGACCGCGACGGCGTGACGCCGCAGCCGCTGACGCCAGCCCCGGCGCGCTCGTGGAATCCCTGGCTGGTCGGCGCCGCGGTCGTGCTCGCGGTCGCTGGGGGCGCATTGGCCAGGTGGTGGACTCTGCCGTCCCCGCCACGAGAGGCTCCGGCCACAACCGGCCGGCCCGTGGCCTCCACCGACGTCCCTCTGGACCCGGCGGCCCACCTGCCTCCCCTCGACCAGATGGATCCGTACCTGCGCACGCTGCTCGGGGCGTTGTCGGCACGGCCCGAGCTGGCCGCGTGGCTTGCGACCGACGACTTGATCTACCAGGCCGCCTGGACAATCGATCGCGTGTCTCGGGGCAACTCGCCCGCCTCGGAATTGCGCGTGCTTGCTCCCAAGGACGAGATCACCACGGCGCGGGCCGGCCGCACTCGCCGGCTCACCGAAGCCAGCTACCAGCGCTACGACGGCCTCGCTGAGACCCTGGCCTCGGTGGACGCCGGGGCTGTGGCCACGGCTTATCGCACCATCCGGCCACGGCTGAACGAGGCGTACAAGAGCCTGGGGCAGACCGAATCGAGCGTTGACGTCGCCGTGCAACAGGCGCTTGATCTACTGATCGCGACGCCGATTCCGAGCGGTCCCATTGTCCTAATCGAGGGCAAGGGCGCCACGTGGGCCTTTGCCGATCCGGAGCTCGAAGCCCTGCCGGCGGCGCAGAAGCACCTGCTGCGCATGGGCCCGCGCAACGCCTCCAAAGTGGTGCAGGCGCTCGTCCAGGTGCGTCAGCGACTGCAGCCGTGAGCGCGCCGCGCGCCGGCCGCGGGCGCGATCGACTCGTCCTGCTTCACGCCGAACGGGATCTGATCGTGATCGACAAGCCGGCCGGGCTGCTGACGATGCCCTCGGCGCCGGGCCGCGGCGAACACGAAGATTCGGTGCTGGCCCGCGCGCGCGAGTACGCGCGTCACAAACGGGGGCGGCAGGCCTACGTGGGGCTGCTCCACCGGCTCGATCGCGGCACTTCGGGCGCATTGGCGGTGGCACTCAGTCACGACGTGCATGCCGAGGGCCGGCTCCTGTTCAAGGCGCACCGCTTCGATCGCACATACCTCGCGCTGGTCAGCGGCGTGCCAGAGCCGCGGGAAGGCACCATCGACCGTCCGATCAGCGCCGATTATCGCGATGGCCGGCGTGCGGTGGCCAAAGCGACGGCGGAAGCCTTGCCCGCTCGGACCCACTACCGCGTGCGCGAGCAGTTCGGGAATCAGTCCGCGCTGCTCGAGCTGACGCTCGAAACGGGCCGGCAGCATCAGATCCGTCTCCACCTCGCCTCGATCGGGCACCCGGTGCTGGACGACCGCGTCTACGGACCCTCCAGCGAGAGCGCGAAGCGGACCGACCGGCCAATGCTGCATGCCTGGCGCCTGGCGTTTCCACATCCGCTGACGGGGCACCGGGTTGCGGTCGAAGCGCCCCTGCCCCGCGACTTCCGCGCGCGCCTTAAGGGGCTGCGCGCTGACGCGCCGGGGCGACGGCAGGGCGCGGCAGGGCGCGCCGCGTCCATTGACGATTGATGATTGACGATCGGGTGATTCATTGATGATCCGGCGATCGCGACATCGCGCCATTCAATTGAAT
>DATLLC010000226.1:0-8687 GCA_035538015.1 Vicinamibacterales bacterium | reverse complement strand
ACGGTCGAGGCCAGGCTCGAGCTGCATCAGCCGCAAACCGATCGACGAGCGTGGCTCGACGTTTCGTGCCCGATCGTGGACGCCACCGTGTACGTCGACGGTACCGTCGCCGGACGCACCCCGCTGCGCGACCCCATCCCGGTCAACGCGGGACAACACGAGATCGCGTTCACGCGCGCCGGGTACGAGGGCGCACCCAGTCGAGTTCAGGTCGACTCGAGAGCGGCCGTCGCCTGCAACCTGAAGGCGAGCACGCGCTTGACCGAGCGCGATGGCTCTCGCCTGCGCGTGGCCGGCGCGCCCGTGCCGGCGAGAGTTCTGGTCGATGACCAGCAACACAGCGGCCAGCTGTTGCCGCCGGGTAGGCACACCGTTCGGATCGAGAGCGGCGGCTACCGCAGCTTCAGCGACGAGGTGACCCTCACTGCGGGACGCACCACGGTCCTGGACGTCGAGCTCTCCCCCACTCCGGAGCAGCGCCGGCGGCTCGAGGAAGACGAAAAATCGACGCGCCGGACGTACGCCTACGTGGGGGCCTCGCTCGGCGCCGCGCTCTGCGCCACCGCGGGCGCGCTCTATGCCGTCAACACGCAGCGCTACAACGAGTACTCCGCCGACAGCAAGACGCTGTCTCGTGACCTTGCGAGCGGCCCGGTCACACCCGGACAGCTCGAACGCGCCAGCGACCTGAACGATGAGGCGGACGCGATCCAGACCATGGATTACGTGGCGCTGGCGACGGGGATCGTGGGCGTCGCCGTGCTGGGCGGCTCGGTGGCCCTCTATCTGTCGGCACAACCCGATTCGACCAAGCTCGAGACCGGGAGTGGGATGATCAACTTCAAAGGGGTGATGTGGTGATTCGACGACTGTCCAACGTGTCCTTGTTTTGGTGGACGACGGCCTGCCTGTCTTTCGCGAGCTGTCGCGACTTCTCTACGTTCAATCCCGAGCTCAGCGCAGGTGGTAGCGGCGGCACAGCTGGTTCCGACCACTCGCCCGTCGACGGCGGAGCAGGTGGCAGCGGCAAGAGCGGCAGCGGTGCGACGGCAGGCGATGGCGGCACGATCAGCGCAGCAGGCGCGGCCGGCGAAGGCGGAACAGGTGGTGGAGCCGCTGGCGACGGTGGAACCGCTGGCGACGGTGGAACCGCTGGTGACGGTGGCCTTGCGGGTGCGGCAGGAATGGGCGACCGCTGTGGCGAGCAGCCCGTCGAGCCGCCTGACCCTGATCTTACGCTGCTCGGGACGGTTCAGATCCACTGCCCCGGCCATGCTCCGTGCGCTGGAACGCTCCAGAGCAATGCGTGGGTGCTCACCGCCGATCATTGCATCCCTGAAGACTGCGACCCTTACGACATGGAGGTCGTCTACGGGGGAGATCTCCTCAATCCGGTCCAGGCCTGTGCCTCGGAAATCGTCCGCTTCGCCGATCCTCCGGGGGGTAGCGTCGAGACTCGCGATCTCGCCCTGGTGCGGCTCTCGCAGCCGCTTTCCATCGGCGGCTCTACCACGGGGTTCCGGCGACCGGTCTTCCCGTACACGAAGGAGTCCCTGCAGGACATCAGCCTGTACTGCGTCGGCTGGGACCTGGACTCGGAACCAGGTTCGGCGGACACGACTCAAACGACCCAGCTCACGACCAAGGACTTCGAATCTGGCATCCAAGGCACCGTGTTGTGGCTGCAGAAGGAAGTCGACGGGGCCATCACCCAGGCCGCGGACGAAGGTGGTGGTTGCTTCATCCAGAACGGACCCGCCGAATGGTTTCAGGTGGGCATTCAGCTCGACAATCCCGCGACCGGCCCTGCGGGTGAGGTGAACGACAACGTCTGGAGCCGGGTGGCGAGCCTGACCGATCACGAGACGCGGAACTGGATGCTGCGCACGATGCTGGGCCAGGAGACGGTACCGGGAATCGTGCCGACGCTCGGGATCAACGCCATCGTCCTGCCTGACGGCGAGCTGGAGCTGCTCTGGATCGACGCCAACGGCAAGCTGTTTGCTGCTCCCCTCACCGACCCCGCGAGCGCCGTCGAGCTCGGGAGCCCGAGCGGCGTGACCTTCGTCTCACAGAGGCCGGCTGGCATCGTCTTCGGCGAGGAGATCTTCGTCGCCTCCCTCGGCAGCGATCAGCAGCTCTGGTACCGGCGACTGGGAACTTCGCCATCCGAATCGGTGACCGACTGGACGGTCGTCGAATCGACGACCACCACCCCGGCCTCGGGGGCCGCCCTCGTCGCGGAAGGCGGTAACCTGCACTTGCTCGCGCGAGATAGTTCGAACGTGCTCCGGTATGCGGCATTCCTCGACGAGTGGTCAGCCTGGCAAGACCTGGGAGGCGACCGTGCAGGTGCTCCGTCGGCGTCTTCATGGGGACCAGGTCGCATCGACATCATGATGCGCACGATCGGGACCGGCGTCTGGATGATACCTCGTCAAGACGGGGTCTGGGGAACGCAGGTAGACGCGCAGAGCTACGCGTCAGCGTACACTTCGTACGATCCACTGGTCGTCGATTCGGGCGGCTTCGAGGTCGACATGTGGGTTCGCGATATCAGCGGCAACCTGCGCCTCCGCATCCACAACTGGGGCTGGCTCGACCAGTGGCTCGACCCCAGGATCCAGACCGGCAAATACATCGCCGGTGTCTCGAGATCGTTCGGAACCTACGACCTCTTCCTCAGCGACGGCACCACCCTCAATCACCTGACCTGGCCGCGCTGAAGCAGCGCTGGTCGACTTCGCGGAGAACCAGCCTTATGACACTGGGGTGCCGCAAGCCGACCTGAACGACATCGCGCTGTTCGTCAAAGTGATCGACAAGGGCGGCTTCGCCAAGGCCGCGCGCGAGGTGCACCTGCCGACGTCGACGGTGAGCCGCGCGGTGGCGCGCCTGGAGGAGACGATGGGCGCGCGCCTGATCCACCGCACGACGCGCAGCGTCTCGGCGACGGAAGAGGGGCGCACCCTCTACGAGCGCTCCGCACGGCCGCTGCTCGAGCTCGAAGCGGCGGCGCGAGCGGGTGAGCTCGGCCGCGGACAGCCCAAGGGCACGCTGCGGCTCACCGCCCCGAACGACCTCGGCACGGCCTTTCTGGCGGATGCGATCGTCGAGTTCACGGCGCGTTACCCAGCCGTGTCGGTCGACATGGTGCTGAGCAACCGCACCGTGAACCTGGTGGAAGAGGGCTTCGACCTCGCCGTGCGCGCCGGGAGCGCTCCGAGCGCGTCGTCGGCCATCGCGCGCAAGATCACCTCCCTGGAGTCGGAGCTGTTCGCGGCGCCCGGCTACGTGGAGCGTCACGGCGTGCCATCGAAGCTCGCTGACCTAGCCAAACACTCGCTGGTGCTCTTTCGCCCGCGTGACGGCGTATCGCAGTGGAAGCTGTGGGGGCCGGACGGCGCCCAGACCGTCGAGGCCAGGGGCCGGATCGGCTGCGACGACTTCAACTTCGTGCGCTCCGCCGTCCTCGCCGGCGGCGGCGTGGCGCTCCTGCCACGCATCATCGTGGCGCAAGATCTCGCGGCGGGACGGCTGGTGCGCGTGCTCCCGCGCTACGAATCCCGCGGCGCGGCGCTATACTTGCTGTACCCATCCGCTCGCCAGCTGCCGGCACGCGTCAGCGCCTTCCGCGACTTTTTGACCGTGCAATGCAGCAAGCACTGGACGCCGGGCGCCGCAGCCCAATAAGAGCTCCCCGTGACCACCGACCTCTACTCGATCCCGATCGTCACTATCGAGGGTGATAGCACCACCCTCGAGGCATACCGGGGCAAGGTGCTCCTGGTCGTGAACGTCGCGAGCGCCTGCGGCTTCACGCCGCAGTACGCGGGCCTCGAGGAGATGTGGCGCAAGTACAAGGACCGCGGTCTGGTCGTGCTCGGCTTTCCCTGCAATCAGTTCGGCAAGCAAGAGCCGGGTTGCCCGACCGACATCCAGCGCTTCACCAAGGAAGAGTACGCGGTCAGCTTCCCACTGTTCGACAAGATCGACGTCAACGGCCCGGACACGCACCCGCTCTTCCGGCTGCTCAAGTACCGCGCCAAGGGGTTGCTTGGAACTCAGGCCGTCAAATGGAACTTCACCAAGTTCCTGATCGATCGCCGCGGTGAGTCGATCGAGCGCTTCGCGACGACGACCACGCCGGTTGCGCTCGAGCCCAAGATCGAAGCCTTGCTAGGCGGCTAGCTGCTCAGCGGCCGCCCATGCCGGTGGTCGAGATACCCTGGATGAACGTCTTCTGGGCGAAGAAGAACAGGACCACGATCGGCACGACCAGAAGCACGGAGGCGCCCATCAGCAGGTGCCACTCGCTGCCGCCGTGCTGCGACTGATACTGCTGCAGGCCGAGCGCCATGGTGAAGGTGTCGGGCTCGGTCAAGAAGATGAGCGGGCCGAGGAAGTCGTTCCAGGCGAACAGGAAGTGGAACAGCCCGACCACGGCCAGCGCCGGCTTGGCCAGCGGCAGGATCACGCGCCAGAAGGTGCCCCACTCCGTGCAGCCGTCGATGCGCGCGGCGTCCGACAGCTCGTGCGGGATGGTCATGAAGAACTGGCGCAGCAAGAAGATGTTGAAGGCTCCGCCGAACCAGGCCGGGACCCAGAGCGGGAGCAAAGTGCCGATCCAGCCGAGATCGCGGAACACGCCGTAGAGCGGGATCATCAGCACCGGGAACGGCACCATCATGGTGGCCAGCGTCACGTTGAACAGCACCTCGCGGCCCTTCCAGCGAATGCGTGACAGGCCGTAGGCGACGAGCGCGCTCGACAGCACCGTGCCGACCAGGCCCAGCAGGGCCACGAGCAGGCTGTTGACCAGGTAGGTGATGAAGGTGACGGTGGTGTGCTCGCCCCTGTTCCACGGCATGGAGGACTTGGCGACGAGCTCGCCCAGCGGCTTGGTCTTGTCCGCTTCGTTGGCCGTGAGCGCGCGGATGGCCTCCGGGTAGTTGCCGAACAGCGGCTTGATCGCGGTCTTCACGGTGTCCGCGGGCAGGTAGAACTTGCGCGGCTCGGCGTGGCCGTGCTTCGACAGGAACCACTCCTGCACGTACACGTCGCTGGCCTTGACCTGCTGCAGCACCTGGGCTGGGACGAGCTGCTCTTCGAAACGGTCGGCGACCTGAGTCCGCCGCTTGACCTTGCCGTCGACCACGTCAGCCGGGTCGACCAGCACGCTCTTGTCCTTGTCGAGCCCCTCGAGCAGCTTGACGTAGACCTTCTCGGAGCCGACCTTCTGCGGTGGCGTGACCGAGATCTGCTCGCCGTTGAGCACGATGTACTGCCGGCGCGGCAGCCACTCCGGCGGCACCTTGCCGACCTGCTCGCGCGGTTGCAGCGAGGTGGCGATCAGCCAGATCAGCGGCACCAGGAAGATCGCCGCCAGGATGGCCAGCGGCAGGTGAACCAGGGGGTTGGTACGCAGCAGCGGGTTAGGGCTCGCCATGTTTCGCTCAGCGGTCGTAGGTGACCCAGCGCTTCGAGAGCTTGGTCGCGACGAAGGTCAGTGCCAGGATGATGGCGAACAGCACCCAGGCCATGGCGCTGGCGTAGCCCATGCGCAGGTCCTGGAAGCCGACGTTGTAGAGCTGGAGGACGTAGAACAGGGTCGAGCGCTCCGGCGACCCGGTGGCGTCGGTCATGATCAGGGCCTGGGTGAAGACCTGAAAGCCACCGATGATGCCCATGATCACGTTGAAGTAGATGACCGGCGAGATCATCGGGATGGTCACGTTGAACAGCCGCTGCGTCCAGTTCGCGCCGTCGATGATGGCGGCCTCGTAGATGGCGTTCGGCACATCCTGCAGACCCGCCAGGAAGATCACCATCGAGTGACCTGCGCCCCACACCGCCATGATGATGATGGCGATCTTGGACCAGTTGGGATCGGCCAGCCAGGACGGTCCCTTGATGCCGATGCCGGCGAGGGCCGTGTTGATGATGCCGCTCTCACCGTTGTACATCCACATCCACAAGATGCTGCCGGCCACGACCGGCATCAGCGAGGGCAGGAAGAAGACGGTGCGGTAGAAGGCCAGGCCCTTGACCTTGCTGTTCAAGAGGACGGCCAGCGTCATCGACATGATCACGCCGAGCGTGACGGCGCCGACCGCGTAGTAGCTGGTGTTCCACAGGCTCTTCCAGAACAGCGCGTCCTGGAACAGGTCGATGTAGTTGTCGAGGCCGATGAAGACCGGCGGCAACAGCACCGAGTAGTCGCACAGCGAGTACCAGAGCGCCGAGATCAGCGGATAGATCAGGAACACCGACATGCCGATCAGCCACGGCAGGCAGAACAGGATGCCGTTGCGCTGATTGATCCGTTCACCCGGCGTCATGCCGGGCTTCGGTGCCGGCGCGTTCGGCGGAGTACCGAGCTCTGCCGGGCTCTTCGCCGGCTTTGAGCTTGCACCGCTCTGTTCCTGGGAGCGCAGTTCGACCCGTTCCGCTGAAGTCATTCGCTTCTCCTGGCCACGAGTTCCTTGTTGCGGTCGAGCGCGATCTGTCCGCGGGCCGCCGCCTCGTCGAGCGCCTCTTTGGGCGTCTTGCTGAGGTTCTGGATGCTGTCGACGGCGAAGCCGATCTCTCGGCTGTATTCGTTCCACACGCCGGTCTTGGGCGTGGCGAAGACTTGCGGCAGAGTCGGCAGGCTGGCAAACATCTTGATGTACTCGTTCGGGTGCGACGACCAGAACTTGTCGCTGGTCTTCGCCAGTGAGGAGAACTTCTTCTGCTGCATGCAGATCATCTCCATGCCCTCCTGCGACTCGACGAACTTGATGAACTCGAAGGCCTCGGCGGGGTGCTTCGAGTCCTTGGGGATGACCAGCACGTCGGCCTCTGCCATCGAGATGCCGTAGAGCTCCGGGTGATCGGCGGGGACCGGGAACGGCGCTGCAGCCCACTGCATGCCCGGCGAGTACATGTCGATGAAGTTCCACATCCAGACGCCCTGGATGACCATCGCGATCTTGCCGGACAGGAACGGATTCTGCGGGCTGGCGAAGTTGCCGAAGCCGGAGCGGAAGCGCTGCATGGCGTCGAGGCCGAGCTTCTTGGTGTAGGAGGCGACCCACTCGTAGGCGCGGATGTTCTCCGGCGAGTTGGCCAGCGACTTGCCGTCATCCGAGATCAGCTTGCCG
Source organism: Vicinamibacterales bacterium (assembly GCA_035538015.1). Taxonomy (GTDB): domain Bacteria; phylum Acidobacteriota; class Vicinamibacteria; order Vicinamibacterales; family UBA2999; genus VFZN01. The sequence continues at coordinate 1,542 of DATLLC010000226.1, read as the reverse complement.
CCGAAGAAGTAACCCCAGGTGTGGCTCCACCAGCCGGGCTCGCTTGGCAAGAAGCCGACCTGGAGCAGCCGCTTCTGCGAAGCCGGCACCTCCGGCAGGTAGCCGCTACGGACCTCGGTCCGGCCATCGGGGAGCGTCACCTCCCACTTGGTCATCTTCTCGGCCCAGGCGTCGAGCTCCTCGATCGTCTTCGGCGGCTTTTCCGGGTCCAGCCCGGCCTCGCGGAACAGGCGCTTGTTCCAGTGCAAGGCGATCGACGCCGGCGTGCTGGGCAGTGCCCACAGCTTGTCGCGGTAGACGCCGAGGTCGTAGTAGTGCTCGACGAAGTCGCTGCGCTTGATTCCGGCCTTCTCGACGTAGGGCCCGAGGTCGGTCAGCGCGCCCTTCTCGGCGTAGGCGGGCACCAGCATGCTGAAGGTGCCGGCAACGTCGGGCGGGTTTCCGCCGGCGGTCGCCACCAGGAGCTTCTGATCGATGCGGGAGACCGTGACGCGGGTGACCTCGATCGGCACATAACCGGGTTCCGCCTTGGCCTTCTCGAGCTGGTGCTTGTTGAAGGCATTGACGACCAGGTCGGCCGCCACGCCCTCGAAGCCCGTCCACTTCTCCCAGTAGACGATGCGCCTGACGTTTTCGCTCTCCTGCCCGCTCGAGCAGCCGAGGAGCAGACTAGTGGCGACCAGGAGCAGCGCGAGCAACCTGTTCATTTTCGGTGGCGCACTCTGTCACTTTTTCCGGCCCCGGGAAAGGGTACCCAGGGGCCATTTTCGCTGCTTTTTACGGTAAAATATGGACGTTTATTATCGAACGTCCGTCGCAGCGAGAATGGAGGTAACGCTACCAGGCCGCCGGCTCGATCCTAGGGAGGAACGCCCAGGAGCACGGCGAGCTCGTATGTTAACGCGCTGATCAGGGCCGAACCCGGGATCGTCAGCACCCAGGCCCAGACGATGCGCCCGGCGACGCCCCAGCGTACGGCCGAGAGCTTGCGTACGGAACCCGCGCCCATGATCGAGCCGGTGATGGTGTGCGTGGTCGAGACCGGAATACCGAAGCCGGTGGCCATGAACAGCGTGATGGCGCCGCTCGTCTCCGCACAGAAGCCGCCGACCGGGGCGAGCTTGGTGATGCGCATGCCCATGGTGCGCACGATTCGCCAGCCGCCCGAGAGCGTGCCGAGCCCCATCGCCGCGTGGCACGCCAGGATGACCCAGACGGGGACGTCGGGCCGCTGCCCAGGCGCGGCGTGCAGCTGGCCAGCCGCCATCAGCGCAGCCGCGATGATGCCTGCGGTCTTCTGCGCGTCGTTGCCGCCGTGGCCGATCGAGTAGAGCGCGGCCGACAGGAACTGCCCGCGGCGGAAGATGCGGTCGACCTTGCCGGGCCGGAAGTTGCGGAACAGCGCCCTGACCGCCGAGTAGACCACGAACGCGACCGCCATCCCCATCATCGGCGCGAGCAGGATGAACAGCAGCGTCTTGCCGAACACGCCCGAGTCGAGCACGCCGAAGTGGGGGGTGTGGCACAGGGCTTCGCCGGCGC
>DATLLC010000225.1:0-39523 GCA_035538015.1 Vicinamibacterales bacterium | reverse complement strand
TCCTCGGAGCTGATCGTGATCTTGATCGGCCGGCCGGACGGAATGTGCAGCTCGTTGATCTCGCGCTGCCCTTCGAGGTGCTGGAACTTCCACATCCACTGCTTGCCGACGGCATAGATCTGCATGGCCTCGGCCGGCGGTCGGCGGATCTGGAAGAACACCGAGGCGCCCCAGCCGAACATGACCATCGAGAGCATGGCTGGGATGACGCTCCAGAGCAGCTCCAGGGGAAGGTTGCCCTCGATGCGGGCGCCGACCTGGCCCTCGTGGGTCTTTCGATACCGGAGCCCGAAATAGATGACCGCTACCGTCACCGCGAGCGCAAAGAACGCGCTGACCGCGAGGATGAAGAAGTAGAGCGCGTCGACGTCGGCGGCAAACGTCGATGCCTGAGCGGGAAAGATCGGGACGCCGAATAAGGACATAAGCTAGTGTCCGGACGCGCGGTTCTCGCGTCGAATCGAGACGAACATGAATCCGGCCAGCGCGACGAGCGTCACCACGCCGCCGATCCTCACCGCGCGCATCGCCACAAATCCGTACTGCCCGGTCACGGGATCGTAGTGATAGCAGTAGAGCATCAGCTTGTCCGCCAGCGAACCGACCTTCCCGGCCGACGACTCGATCAGCGCAAACTGCACGTCGCGCGCCGCGTAGTCGACGCCGAAGAAATACCGCGAGAGCCGACCGTCCGGCGTGGCCACGACAATGCCGCTCGCGTGAGCGAACTGTTGCGTGGCCTCGTCCCAGGCGTAGCTGAAGCCCGCCGCCTGCGTCAGCGCGGCAATCGACGATTCCGCGCCGGTCAGGAAGTGCCATCCGTTCGCGGCCTGCGGACGCTTGTAGGTGTCGAGATAGGTCTTCTTCTTCGCGGCGGCCAGGACCGGTGTCTCGCGCGGGTCGAAGCTCACGGCGACGACGTCGAACTCCTTGCCGGCGGTTTCGTCGATCAGGCTCAACACGCCCGTCAGCCCGTTGAGCACCAGTGTGCAGAGCATCGGGCACTCGTAGTACACAAACGCCAGCACGACGGGCCTCTTGCCGAAGTAGTCGCCGAGCTTCACGCGGCGCCCATCCTCGTCCGTGAAGGTCAGGTCGAGCGGCAGTGGCTCGTTGAGCCGCTGCTCGAACGCGACCTTCCCGAGCACGCCCGGCATCTGGCTCGACGGGATGCCCGGCTGCGGGTTCAGGCCCTGGGCCCCCGACTGCGCCGACACCGGGGCCGCCGCGATCACCATCGCGCCTGCCAGAACCGCCGTTCGCCAAGTCCTCACATCCATCACCAGATCACCCACTCACCAGATTCGATCACCAGATCATCAACTCACATCAGATAGCTGGCTGGTGCCTCTATCTCGGCGCCGACGTTCGGCCTGCCGAACTGTCCTGCACCACCATGCTGGTCGCAACCGACCCACCCGCCCGGGCCGGCAGACCGCGCTCGAGCGTCAACTCGATGGCCCGTTCGATCGGGATGTGGACGATCCCGTCTGCTTTGTCGACCCAGCCGTACGAGTCCAGTCGTTCGTTCTGGCCCTGCTTCAGCAGGTATACGTCCTTGAACGGTTGCGTCTGCAGCAGCGGCGCCGGCCGGTCCTTCACCTGGCCCGCGGCCAGCGGAAACTGCTGCACTCTCGTGTCGCGCGCCACCTCGCTGGTGCGGAAGTACCAGAACGCCCCGTACAGGATCCCGGCCGAAACCATCATTGCCACCGCCAGCCACACCGCGAACGTGTAGCCGATGGACGGATCGATGTCTGTGTGCTCGTGCTGCGCCCCGGCCGGGGTCGGTCCGTACTCGAGACCGTCATCAGTGGACATGGTGCGTCAACGCTTTCTCGAGGCCCGCGTCGTGCACGGGCAGTAGCGGCAGGCTCTTCAGCCGGATGGCGAAGAGCGTCAGGAAAATCCCGCCGAGAGCAACCGGCAGCGCGAGATCGGCGATCGAGACGCTCAGCGTCGGATTGAATTCCGGCGCAACCTGCCAGTAGTAATCCACGATCCGCATCAGGATCAGCCAGGCCGCGATCGCCCGGAGCCGCGTGATGCCGCGCTTGACGTCGCGCGAGAGCAGCAGCGCGTAGGGGATGATGAAGTGCAGGAAGATGAGCGCGATGGTGATGTACTGATACCCGCCCTGCGAGCGCGCGAGGTAGTGCGGGACCTCCTCGGTCAGGTTCGCCGAGTAGACGATGAGGAATTGCGAAAACGTCAGGTACGCCCACATCATCAAGAACGCGAACAGCAGCTTGCCGAGGTCGTGGAAGTGGTTGGCGTTCAGCACCCGGTCCATCGGCGCCGTACCCATCAGCCAGACCAGAACATTGATCGCCACCGCGAGCGCGGCCAGGGCCTGCCCGACCATGAACAGCGGCCCCCACATCGTCGAGAACCAGTGGGGGTTGGTCGACATCAGCCAGTCGGTCGTCGCGAACGTGACCGTCAGCGCGTAGACCACCAAGCCGCCTCCCGACAGGTAGCCGAGCTTGTCGGCATGGATCGGATCGCCAGTCTGGTCCTGCTCCTTCGACCACTTCAGAAGCAGTTGGCTGATGCCGATCCAGATCGCGAAGTAGAACACCGCCCTTGCCAGGAAGAACGAGGTGTTCAGATACGGTGCCTTGGCCGCGATCACGGCGTCGTTCAGCGCCCCCTCGTGCGTCCACTCGTAGAGGCTATGCATGCCGAGCGCGATCGGGATGAATAGCACTGCCATCGCCGGGATGGTGCTCGCCGCCGCCTCGAGCGGCCGGCGGATGACGACGCCCCAGGCGCCGCCCGACAGGTGCTGCACCATCAGCAGCGCCATGCTGCCGAGGGCCACGCCGAGCCAGAAGTTGTAGGCGATCAGGTACGACTGGAAGAAGCGGTCCAGCCCTGACAGGGCGGCACCAACCACCGCCAGCACCACACCGACTACGGCCACGATGGTGCCCACTCGCTGCAGGCCCGACACGCTCGCTGGCGGTTGAAAGGTTTCCGTCGTCATCCCTGATCCCTGATCCCTGACCCCTGATCCCTGACCCCTGATCCCTGATCCCTGATCGCCGATCCCTCATCCCCTAGCGCGGTGCCGCCGGGGTGCCGGGAGCCGCCTCAGTGGCGTTCAAGAGCGGCGTCTGCTGCTCTTGCGGCACCTCGGCCATCGTCGCGTGCTGGCTGAGCTGCAGGGCCCTTACGTACGCGACGATCAGCCACCGGTCGCGGACCGGAACCTGCTCGGCGTAGCCCTGCATCGCGCCGAAGCCGTTGGTGACAACGTCGTAGAAGTAGCCGACCTTCTCGTCACGGAGGCGGTCCTGGTGATACGAGGCGGCGCGGCGGAGACCCCTCTGGACGACCATGCCCTGCCCGTCGCCGAGGACGCCGTGGCACGGCGAGCAGTAGATGTTGTAGCGCTCCCGGCCGCGCGTCATGTCAGGCGCACTGATCGGGAACGGGAACTCGCTGACCAGCTCGCCGTTCGAGCGCCCCGTGTAGAGCGCTTCGTCCTGGCGCAGCCAGCCGCGCGCCACGGTACCGGTCGGCGGCGTGCGCGAGCCACGGCCGTCGGCGAAAAACGCATTCGCCTCGTAGGCCTCGATGCGCGGGGCGTCGTGCATGTCCTGGCGGCAGCCGGCCACCGCCGCCGCCGCGAGCACCACCGCCAGCAGGTTAGGCCGCAACGTCATACACTCCCTTCGCGCCCTGCTCCTGCAGGAAGCGGGTCGTCGCCCCGTGATCGAACATCGGATCGTGGGCCTCGATGACCAGGAAGAACTTGTCGGAGCTCGCCATCGAGAACCGCTCGACGTTGAAGACCGGGTGATAGGGCTGGGGCAGGCCGTTCAGCGCGAACATCCCGATCGCCGCGGTCAGCGCCGAGAAGAGAATCGTCAGCTCGTAGCTCGGGATCACGAACGCCGTCCACGTCGCATACGGACGGCCACCGACATTCATCGGGTACTCGATGGCGGAGGCCCAGTACTGCAGCCCGAAGCCCGTGGCCATGCCGGTCAGGCCGCCCATCAGGGTCAGCGTCGAGAGCTTCGTCCGCTTCTTGTGGATGATGTCGTTGAGCTCTTCGACCGGAATCGGCGAGTAGGCTTCCATCCGGGTGAAGCCCGCCGCCACTGCGCGCTTCGACCCGTCGACCAGCGCCTGGACCGAGTCGAACTCGGCCATCACGCCGTAGAGCGGGTTCTCGTGTGGAGCCGCGTGTGCCATTGCCTAGTGCCCCCCGTGATGCTCGGGCTTGACCTTCGCCTGCGGCAGCAGCGTGCGAACCTCGAACATCGAGATCATGGGCACGAACCGCATGAACAGGAAGAACAGCGTCAGGAACAGGCCGATCGTGCCGAAGTAGGTGAGGAGGTCCCACCGCGTCGGGTAATACATCCCCCAGCTCGAAGGGAGGAAGTCGCGGTGCAGCGACGTGACGATGATCACGAATCGCTCGAGCCACATGCCGAAATTCACGAACAGGGACACGACGAAGAGCAGCTTCAGGTTCTGACGCACGGCCTGGAACCAGAGCAGCTGCACCATGCCGATGTTGACCGAGATCAGGGTCCAGTACGACCACGCGTACGGCCCGGTCATGCGATTCCAGATCATGAAGCGCTCGTACTGGTTGGCGCTGTACCAGCCGAAGAACGCTTCCATCACGTAGCCGTAGCCGACCATCAGGCCGGTCGCCAGCATGACCTTGGCCATGTTGTCGATGTGCCGCATCGTGATGAAATCCTCGAGGCGGTAGGCGGCGCGGATCGGGATGGCCAGCGAGAGCACCATCGCGAAGCCCGAGTAGATGGCGCCGGCGACGAAGTACGGAGGAAAGATCGTGGCGTGCCAGCCGGGCAGCACCGATACCGCGAAGTCGAAGCTGACCACGGTGTGCACCGACAGCACCAGCGGCGTCGAGATGCCGGCGAGAATCAGCGAGGCCACTTCATACCGGTGCCAGTGGCGCGCCGAGCCGCGCCAGCCGAGCGACAGGACGCCGAAGACTCGCTTCTTGAACGTGGAGATCGCTCGGTCGCGCATCGTCGCCAGATCGGGCACGAGGCCCACGTACCAGAACACGACCGAGACCGTGGCGTAGGTGGAGACCGCGAACACGTCCCAGATGAGCGGGCTGCGAAACTGCGGCCACAGGCCCATCGTGTTGGGATACGGGAACAGCCAGTAGGCGGCCAGCCAGGGACGGCCGGTGTGGAAGATGGGGAAGATCGCGGCGCACGCCACGGCGAAGATCGTCATGGCCTCGGCGAAGCGGCTGATGGACATGCGCCACTGCTGCTTGAAGAGCAGCAGAATCGCGGAGATCAGCGTACCGGCGTGGCCGATGCCGATCCACCAGACGAAGTTGATGATGTCAAACGCCCAGCCGACCGGGACGTTGTTGCCCCAGATGCCGATGCCGGTCAGCAGCAGGTTCCCCAGCGCCAGCTGCAATCCCATCAGCAGCGCAAATGCGATCAGGAACCCGAACACCCAGCCGAGCGGCGTGCGCCTGGCCAGCGGGATCTGGGCGACCGCCTCGGTGACCGTCTCGAAGTCGTGTCCCGGCGCGATGACCGGGTCCAGGACCGCCGTTGCCGTGGACTGCGCGTGAACGTTGTTCGCCATCAGTGTTCGCTCGCCGTGTCGTGCTCAGCCGTCTGGTGATGCCCACCCACGCCGGGGTTCGAGGGCAGCGCGGGATCCGGGTTGGGGTTGCGGACCGCCGCGAGATAGGTGGTGCGGGGCCGCGTGTTGAGGTCGGCCAGCACCGAGTAGTTGAGCGGGCTGGCCTTCAGCTTCGCCACCTTGCTGTTCGGATCGTTGATGTTGCCGAACACGATGGCCTCGGCCGGGCAGACTGCCTGACACGCCGTCAGGATCTCGCCGTCCCGCACTTCGCGCTCCTCGCGCTTGGACTGGATGCGCGCCGCGTTGATGCGCTGCACGCAGTAGGTGCACTTCTCCATGATGCCGCGGCTGCGCACCGTCACGTCCGGGTTGCGCTGCAGCTTGAACTGCGGCGTGTTCCAGTCCTGGTAGAGGAGGAAGTTGAAGCGCCGCACCTTGTACGGGCAGTTGTTCGAGCAGTACCGGGTGCCGACGCAGCGGTTGTAGACCATGTCGTTCAGGCCTTCGTCGCTGTGCGTGGTCGCCGCCACCGGGCACACCACCTCGCAGGGCGCGTTCTCGCAGTGCTGGCAGGGCATCGGCTGGAAGTAGACGTCCGGGTTCTCGAGGCTGCCGGAGTAGTAGCGATCGACGCGCAGCCAGTGCATCTCGCGGTTCCGCGAGACCTGCTCCTTGCCGACCACCGGGATATTGTTCTCCGCCACGCAGGCGACGACGCACGCGCCGCAGCCGGTGCAGGCGTTCATGTCGATCGCCATGCCCCACGCGTAGCCCTTGTACTCGTACTCGGGCAGCAGCGTGATGCCCTTGTCGAGCGACAGGTGCTCCATCGCGTGCGCGAACGTCGGATTGGCCTTGAACTCCTCGAGATGCGCGGAGCGGACGACGTTGCGATCCTCGAGCGTCCAGTGATCCTGGGTGCTCACGAGGCGGTAGTCGTCACCGGTCGCGGCGACCTCCGCGGCCCCGAAGTAGGGCGCGCTCGAGCCGCGCAGCGCGTACGCGTTGAAGCCGGTCCCGTTGCCGAGACGGCCGGCGCGAGTCCGGCCGTAGCCCACTGAAATCGTCACCGAGTCGGCCGCGTGCCCCGGCGCAATCCAGACCGGCACCCGCAGCAGCCGGCCGTCGTGCCTCACCTCGATCACGTCGCCGTTCTCGACGTCGAGCTGCAGCGCCATGTCGGGCGCGATCAGCGCCGCGTTGTCCCAGGTGAGCTTCGTCATCGGCTTGGGCATTTCCTGCAGCCAGCCGTTGTTGACGAATCGACCGTCGTACACCGTGGCGTCGCGACGGAAGTTCACCTCCATGCCCGTCATCGTCGGCGGCGTCGGCAGGGCCGAGGCCAGGGAGCCCGCCAGCGTCACGCTCCGGGTCGCGTGCGCCGTGCCCGGGATCAGGCCGTCGTGCAGCCAGCCGCGCCACGCCTTCTCAAATGCCGCGGGGTCGGCGGAGCCCTGCGGCTGGCCCATCCAGAAGTCGCGCACGATGTCGTACCCTGCGCGGTCCGGCGCGTCGGACAAGGTCGCCAGCACTTCGTGCGACGACTTGCCGCCGTACATCGGCTGGATCAGCGGCTGGACGATCGACGCGGTCCCGTCGATGGTGCGGGCATCGCTCCACGCCTCGAGGTAGTGCGTGCCCGGAACGTGCCAGTGGCACAGCGTGGCAGTCTCGTCGAGGAACAGCCCCGCGTGCGCACGCATGGGAACCTTGGCCAGGGCATCGGCGAACTTCAGATCGGCCGGCGCGGTCAGCACCGGATTGGCCTCGCCGATCAGCAGCAGCAGCTGGATGCGGCCGGCGTCCATGTCGGTCACCAGCGCGCGCAGATCCGCGAGCTGCTCGCTCGGCACGGCCTCGGGCGTTGCCGTGTAGGTGACGGTCTGCCCGGCGTTGCCAAGCGCTCCGTTCATGGCGTGCGCCAGGGCGTGCGCGCTTGGGGGCTGGGCGTCGCCGGCCAGTACGATCGACCGGCCGCGATGTGCCGCCAGGTCCTTGGCGATTGCGTCGATCGCGGCATCGGTGCCCGGCGGAGCCGCGCCGCTGACACCCGACACGCCTACCCGTGCTGCCAGCGCCCGCGCGAACCCATCGATCTGGCTCGACTTGAGCCGTACGCGGTGATCCGACTTGCCGCCGGTCACCGACGGCACCCCCTCCACCACGTACAGGCGGTTCAACGTCTCGCCGCTACCCTCGACCCGGCGTCGCGACGAGAACTGACGCGTGGCGCGAAGGTTGGCGGGCCCGTCGGAGGCCAGGAAGTCGGCGTCGAGCGAGACGATGACGTCCGCCTTGGTGAAGTCGTACTGCGGCTCGACCACCTCGCCAAAGGCGAGGCGGGCGCCGGCGCGAGCGTGATCGCGCGGCAACGCCTCCCACTGGATCCACTTCGCCTCGGGATAGGCCGCCAGCACCTGCCGAAGCTGCGCCGCCATCGTCGGCGAGCTCACCGTCTCGGTGAGGATGCGCAGGCCCGCGCCCTTCGACGCCGCCTGCCCCTGCAGCGCGGACTTCATCGCCGTGACGAACGTCGCCCAGGGTCGAATCTCGCCGAGCTGGACGATCGACTGCGAGCGATCGGGATCGTAGAGGGTCAGCACCGACGCCTGGGCGAACAGGTCGGTGGCTCCGAGGCTCCCGGGATGATCCGGGTTCCCTTCCACCTTCGTCGGCCGTCCCTCGTGACTCTCGACGAGGACGCCGGTGGCGACGCCGCCCAGGGTCATCGCGCTCGCGAAAAACAGCGGCGTGCCGGGAATCTCCTCCTCGGGCTGTCTGACGTAGGGGACGATCAGCTCGGTCGGCTGCACCGTGCAGGCGCTGACCCCGGCCAGCGCCATCGAGGCGCTCATCAGCTTGAGGAACGAGCGACGGCCAACCGGATCGTTCCACTCCGAGGCATTCGACGGGAACTCGCGGTGCAGGAACTCCTGGAATTCGGGGGTTTCCGCCACCGACTCGAGGCTGCGCCAGTACTTCGGTCCGCCGGCCTGCTGCAGACGGTCGCGAATCGTATTGAGGTCCAGGGACTCTGCGCTCATGTCGTCCTTCGTGCCTTCCGCGCGTCCATCAGCGGTGGCAGACCGAGCAGCTGGTCATGTGCTCGACGTTCGAGATGTTGTAGGCCTTCACCAGCTGCGCGCCCTGCTCGGCCTGCGTCGTCCCGGCCGGCACCTGATAGCCCATCGTCGTCACCTGGTCGCGCGGCCGCACGTACTGCGCGGGGTTCCGGTGGCAATCGAGGCACCACTCCATCTGCAGCGAGGACTTCTGGAGCATGAGTGGCATGCGGTCGACGCGGCCGTGGCACGACTCGCAGCCGACGCCCTGCTTCACGTGGATGCTGTGGTTGAAGTAGACGAAGTCCGGCAGGTCGTGCACGCGGATCCACTGGAGCGGCCGGTCTTCACGAAAGCTGGCGCGAACGGGTTCCAGATAGGGGCTGGTCGACCAGATCTGCGAGTGGCAGTTGATGCAGGTCTTAGTGGGCGGAATGCCGGCCGACGCCGAGATTTCCACCGAGGTGTGACAGTAGCGGCAGTCGATGCCGATGCCGCCGACGTGGTGTTGGTGGCTGAACTGCACCGGCTGCTCGATGAACTGGTTGGCCGAAGTGACGAAGTCCGACCGCTGGAGCGTGAGAACCGTCCATCCCAGCCCGGCCACGGCGAACAGTGTGACGCTGATGCTGGCCCGAGACCAGTAATTGGCGCTCTTCGGGAATACCTGCATGTCCCCTACACACTCCTCGCCGGGAAAACCGCAGCAGAATTTCCTGCCGCGTCACAAAACCGCAGCACTTTACCGGTTCCCTGCGTCGGGAGCAACTTGTGAAAACTTTCGCAAGCGAGTTGTATCACAGTGCCAGCAGGCCGTTCAAGGAAGGGTCCCGCCGGCTCCAACGTCTTATTCCTGGCTGCTGGCAGGCGTCCTTTTCAGGGAGCCCGCCGAGCTTAGCTATTCATTGCGTTGGGTATTTGCCAAAGCGTCTACCTGTTGGGGGTTACGGTCGAGGTCTTGGTCGCCTCACCGGACTCGGCGCCCGGCGTGGCTTCCCATTGATACGTCGTTCCGCGCACCCACTTCTCGAACCACTCCATCTCGACCTGGACCTTGAACAGCCGGTGGCGCAACTCGGTCCACCCGTGCCCCTCGCGCGGCGCCACGTAGAGATGCGTCGGCACCCCGTTGCTGCGAAGCGCCCGGAACATCTCCACCGACTGGGGAAACGGCACCCGTGGATCCTCCTCGCCGACGAGGAAGAGCGTTGGCGTCTTCACCTGCGAGACGAACTTCAGCGGTGAGTGATCCCAGTACAGGTCGATCGGCGCGTTGGCCTGCCATGGCGTCCCGCCGAACCACGGCGTCCGGAACTCGCGATTGTCCGACTGCGCGTACATCGAAATCCAGTTCGCTGCGCCGGCGCCGCTGCTCGCCGCCTTGAAGCGATCCGTGAACGTGATCATCTTGTTGGTCATGTGGCCACCCGCGCTCCAACCCATCTTCACCAGCCTGGCCGGATCGGCGAGGCCTTTGGCGATCACCGCGTCTGTTCCGGTCATGACGTCGAGGTGCGACTGCTTGAAGTACCCCTTCGACATCTCGCGGAGGAACGCGTCGCCGTATCCCGTGCTGCCGCGGTAATTCGGTTTCAACACCGCATAGCCCTTGCCAGCGTAGACCTGGGCGTCGGGGCTGAAGCCGAACTTGTCCGACGAGGCTGGACCGCCGTGCGTCGAGACGATGAGCGGATAACGCTCACCCTCTCGATACTCGACCGGGTAGTAGAGCAGCCCCTCGATGGTCTGTCCGTCCTGGCCCTTCCACGTGAAGCGCTCCTGCTTCGCCAGCAGGAATCGCGATGCGAGATCGACGAACACGCGCGTCACGCGCTGCGGCAACGGCGCCGAGGGCGCCGCCACGTGTACCTCGGGTGGATGCGCGGCCGTGTTGAGCGTGAAGACGAACCGGTCCACGGACGGCTCGTAGTCGAAGCCCCCGAGGCTGTGTTCGCCGCTGGTCAGGGCGGTGGCCCGCTTCGACGCGACGTCGAGGCTGAACACCTCGTCGTGCACGCCCATGCTCGCGACGAAGTAGATCGTCGACCCCTCCTTGGACCATTCCGCGTCGGACACGTCATAGGCCGCGTTGGCGGGCATCACCAGCCCAGCCGGACCACCCGCGAGCGAAAGCACGAAGATCTTGCCGTTGTGGTATCCCTCCATCGCCTCGTTGGCGCCGGCCCGGAACAGCACCCGCGTGTTGTCGGGCGAGATGGCGAGGCTGCCCTCGCTCACGCGGTTGCCCGATGTGAGTTGGCGCGCGTCCCCACCGCGCGCATCGGTCACCCACAGCTCGGCAAGGTGCGAGAACTCGAGGAGAGGAGACGGGGCGCGGGACATCACCAGTCGCGAGCCGTCGGGCGAGATGGCGTACTGCACGACCGAGTACGCCCCCTCGGTCACACGCGTCGTCGTGCCCGTCAGGTCCACCGCCCAGAGGTGTCGCTGCTTGAAGTTCGTCTCCTCGAACGCGTAGACGTCATCCTGGAGGCGATCCTTCTCGCGCTCCTCCGGCGTCTTGGCCTCCGGAGCCACGAAGAGGAGCCGCGTGCCATCGGGGGTCCACGCGATGGACGCGGGTGCGGCCGCGTGTGTCGTCAGGCGGCGCGCTTCACCGCCTCCCGAGTGGAGCAGGTAGATCTGATTGTGCTCGTCCCCGTCGCGTCGAGCCAGGAACGCCACCTGGGTGCCGTCCGGCGACCAGCGGGGACTGGTCTCCCCGCGCTCGCCGAAGGTCAGCTGGACCTGGTCCGTGCCGTCCACGTTGATCCGGTACAGATGGCCGACGCGACGGTTCGCCTTCCAGTCGGCTGTCTCCATCGCGAACACCACCTGCCGGCCGTCCGGCGAGAGCTGCGGATCCTGAATGACGGGCAGCGACAGCGCTTCGACGAACCCCATCGGACGCGGCTGCGCCGACGCGCCGATCGACCACCCCAACACCGCGATCACGACGACGGCCCGAGCGGTAACCCGATCCATGGCTAGCTCCTTGACATTCTCATGTTCCTGTCGCATAACGTGTATGCTGCTCACGCATGGTGAGCGGCGCACCCGGCGCTTCCCCTCGATGTCGCCGACCGGTGCAGCCGGTGCCAGGGTCGCACACGCGGCCCTGGCACGCCTCAGCTGGCGCGTCGCCGCCAAAAAGTGAATGAGAGAGCTTCTGCACTTTAGCTTTGGACTACTGCTTTTCGCTTCTCTCTTTTCTTTTTTCTCTTTAGAGTCTGCGCCATGAAGCGCCTCTCGCGGAGCGAATTTCTCGGCCTCGGCGCCGTCCTGGCCGGCGCCGGGACCGCTGCGTCTTCGGGTATGGATCTGTTCGCGCAAAGCCCGACCGCTGCGGTTGCCACGCCGACGCTGGAAGCGGACCTGATCGTCGTGAACGCGCGCGTCTACACCGTTGATGCCGCGCAGCCGCGGGCCGAAGCGTTGGCGGTGAAGAACGGCCGATTCGCCGCCGTCGGATCCTCCGCCGACGTCAGGAACCTCGCGACCTCACGTACCCGCGTGATCGATGCCGCGGGCCAGACCATCACGCCGGGCTTCATCGACACGCATTGCCACGTGAGCGGCGTTGGCGAGCTCTACAGTGTCAACGCCAACGTCCGCCGCGTCCGCGAGCTGCAGGCCAACCTCAAGGCCAAGGCCGACAAGACCCCGCCAGGCCAGTGGGTCGAAGGCATCATGTTCGACGACACGAAGCTCGATGTCGTCCTCACGAAGCGCTTTCTGGACGAGGTCACGCGCGACCACCCGCTGGTCGTGAACCACCGCGGCGGGCACACGAGCTGGTTCAACTCGAAGGCTTTCGAGATGGCCGGCATCACCACGGACACGCCGGACCCGGAGCACGGCCGCTTCTTCCGCGACGAGTCCGGAGATCACACGGGCCGCGTCGCCGAGCTGGCGCGCAACGTCTTCAACAAGATCGGCACGCGCGAAACCTTCACCCCCGAGCAACAGCGCGAACGCGGCCGGAACGGGATGCGCTACATTTCGGAGCTGCTGACTGCGGCCGGTCTCACGACCGTGCACGACGCGGGCGCCGGGCGCGACCGCGTCCTCGCCTACGAGGACGCCAAGGTGAACGGCGAGCTCCGGCACCGCTCCGCATTCCTCGTGCGCGGCGCCGACACGTTCGCGGGCTTCAAGGCGGCCGGCGTCTATTACGGCTTCGGCGACGAGTGGCTCCGGGTCACGGGCGTCAAGTTCGCCGCCGACGGGTCGGCCTCCGAACGGACGATGCGGATGAACACGCCGTATGTCGGCACCACTGACTACGGCATCCTGACGATGACGCAGCAGGAAATCGACGACGCCGTCGAAGACGCCTGGCGGCACAACTTCCGCGTCGCCATCCACGCCAACGGCGACGTGACCATCGACATGGTGCTCAAGGCCTACGAGCGCGTGCAGAAGCAGTGGCCGCGGCCCGACCCTCGCAACCGCATCGAGCACTGTTCGCTGGTCAACCCCGAGCTCCTGGGCCGCATCAAGGCGGCCGGCGTGCTGCCGACGCCGTTCTGGACCTACGCGCACTATCATGGGGAGAAGTGGAAGGAGTACGGCGACGAGAAGATGAACTGGATGTTCGCCCACAAGTCCTTCCTCGAATACGGCATCCGCGTGCCGGGGGCCTCGGACTACGGGCCCGGTCCGTTCGAGCCGTTGATGGCGTTGCAAAGCATGGTGACGCGCAAGGACTTCAACGGCAACGTCTGGGGACCGAAGCAGCGTGTGACACTCGACGAGGCGCTGACCATCGCCACGCTCCATGGCGCCTACGCCTCGCACGAGGAAGCCGTGAAAGGCTCCATCACGGCGGGCAAGTATGCCGATTTCGTGCTGCTCGCAAAGGATCCGCATGACGTCAACCCCGATGAGATCAAGAACATACAGATCGTTCGTACCGTGGTCGGCGGCAAGACGGTCTACCCCAAGGGTGAAGCCTCGTGAGTGATCGCAAGTACCGGCAGCGTGGATACCAGGACGACGGCCGGGAACGGCCGGCGCGGCCCGCCGCTCCGGGGCCGAAGCCGGAGCGTGAACCCGGCGCCCCGGCCGGGGCCCGCCGCATCTCCTCCGAGGGCGCGAGGAATCCGCGAATGATGGGTTATCGCGAAGTGACCCGCTGCGCCCGCTGCGGTACGCTCGTCGACGCCCAGGTTTTCTCGCGCAGCACCTGTCCGAAGTGCCAGCAGGAGCTCCGCGCCTGTGTCCAGTGCACATATTTCGATCCCTCAGCGCGCTTCGAGTGCTCGAGACCGATCACCGCTCGGGTCTCACCCAAGGACGCGGCCAACGAGTGCCCGCTCTTCGAGGCCCGCACCGGATGGGAGCGGGAAACCACCGCAGCCACTGGCCCGCCGGCATCGGGCGCGAACGGGCAATCCGGCGCGCCGTCCACGAGCGCCCGGAAGGCCTTCGACGACCTCTTCAAGATCTGATTTCACGATTGGGT
Organism: Vicinamibacterales bacterium; assembly: GCA_035538015.1. Taxonomy (GTDB): domain Bacteria; phylum Acidobacteriota; class Vicinamibacteria; order Vicinamibacterales; family UBA2999; genus VFZN01. Next base: position 25,381 of record DATLLC010000225.1, on the reverse strand, counting down.
TCCGCAGCCGGACCGGACCTCCTCCTATAATCGGAGGATGGGTCTACTTTCTGCCTCGGATGAGGCCGTGCTGCGCCAACATCTCTCCGCCATCGACACCCCGGTTTCCCTGCTGCTGTTCACCCAGACGATTGGCGGCTCGGAGAGCGGCCCCGTCGCCAAGCAGGTGCTCGACGAGCTGGCCACCCTCAACGACAAGATCACCGTCGTCGAGAAGAACTTCGTCCTCGACACCGAGGATCGTACCGCGTACGGCGTCGAGCGCGAGCCCGCGATCGTCGTGCTCAGGAACGGCGAGGACACGCGGATGCGGTTCCTCGGCGCGCCCACCGGCTACGAATTCGTGCCGCTCGTCGAGGCCGTGCTGCTCGCGGGCACGGGCAAGACCGAGTTGGAGGCAGCATCCGAGACCTTGCTGGCTTCGGTCACCGAACCGACCGACATCAAGGTGTTCTCCACCCCCACTTGACCGCACTGTCCGAGGGCGGTCGTCCTCGCGCACAAGATGGCGTTCAGCAACCCACACATCACTGCCACGTCGGTGGAAGCGACGGAGTTCATGGATTTGTCGCGCAAGTTCCGCGTGACCGGGGTCCCGAAGACGGTGGTCAACGAGAGCATCGAGATCCTCGGGGCGCTGCCGGAGGCCGCCTACATCGAAGCGGCGCTCCAGGCGCCCGAAGAGGACCCGAAAAGCTGACGACACGAAGATCACGAAGGACACACGAAGATCACGAAGGAACACACGAAGATCAGGAAGGACGAGAAGGTCACGGAGGAGAACGGACCAGAGGGGTTTTGGGCTAACCTCTCGCGCATGCGTCTGATCACTCGGATACCCGGTGCCTTCTTCGTGACCTTCGCGCGGCCACGTGTGACGCCCTTCGTAGCCTTCGTGTGGCTCGTCGTGTCCTTGGTGTTGGCCTCCGTTCCTGCGTCGGCGCAGGGCAAGAAGGTCTACATCTCCGTCGACCTGGAGGGCATCTCGGGCGTCAACGGCGACGACCAGACCGGTCCCGGCGGCGCAGAATACGGACGCGCCCGCAAGCTGATGGCAGAAGACGCCAACGCCGCCATCCGCGGCGCCTTCGAGGGCGGCGCGACCGACGTCCTGGTCAACGACTCGCACGGCGGCCAGCGCAATCTGCTACCCGAGGATCTCGACCCGCGGGCCCGCCTGATCAGCCACAGCTTCAAGCGCTACGGGATGATGGAAGGTCTCGACGACAGCTTCGACGCCATCGTCTTCGTGGGGTATCACGCCAAGGCGGATGCCCCGCGCGGGCTGTTCGCGCACACCGGTTCCGGCGTGGTGCGCGACCTGCAGGTGAACGGCCGATCCGTGGGCGAAGGAGGTATGAACGCGGCGCTGGCGGCCTGGTACGGCGTGCCGGTCGTGGCCATCACCGGCGATGATGCGGCGGTCGAGGAAGTGAAGGGGGTGGTGCCAGGCATTCGCGGCGTGGCCGTGAAGCGTGCCATCAACATTCGGGCCGTCGAACTCCGCCCGCTCGCGGAGGCGCGACGCGACATCCAGGCCGGCGTGCGCGACGGAGTGCAGTCCGCGAAAAAGCCGGCGCGCGAGCGCCTGAACACGTATCAGGTGCGCATGCAGTTTCGGAACTTCACCATTCCCGAAGTCGCATCGGCGTTCAGCGAGATGACCCAAGTCGCGCCTGACACCGTGCAGTTCAGCCGGCCGACCATGCCCGAAGCCTATCGGCTGATCCGGGTGCTCTACCGCTTCATCAACACCGACTAACCGAAGATCAGGCAGCCGCCGTCCGCTGACGGACACGTCGGTCACCTCGAAACGCGTGCCGCCGATCTGCCAATCGGTGGCCTCCCCCCAGCTCGGTGTCGGAGGCTCCCCTCGCCGACGCGAGCGCTGGACGGGTCAGTCACGGAGGCGGGCCTCGCGAAGCAGCGGGACGAACTGTTGATCGAGCGCCACGTCGACACGGGACACGGCACCGGTGCTCAGCGTCAAGGTCGCCTGGAGGACCGCCTCGATGGGCTGATCCGAGCCGCGGAGCCGTCCCGAGAGCCACAGCGGAATGGTCCACGTGTCCGGCTCGATGACGGCCTGGCTGTCGCCTCGCTCCACGCGCGCGTCTGGCACGGCATGCTGAAGGGCCTTGACCGCGAACCGGTACCCGGCCGGTCCCCGCGCGATCATCAGGACCAACGGATCCGCCGGCGACCGGCCCATCATGGCCTCGAACGGCGTGCCGTTCAGCAGGAACTGCGTCCGGCGGTCGAACAGTCCGTCCGGCAGGTCCAGGCTTCGCCGGTTGAACAGCGCGATCAGCTCGTCGATCTGGGCGATCACACCCGGACTGGCAGCCAACCCCGACCCTCCTCGAGCACGAAGCGAGTCTCGACCGGCACCACCCATCCTTCGATCGTCGGGAACGACGGGTCGCCGGGCAGCGCGAGGATGCTGGTGGCGCCGTCCTTCACGAAAGTGGGTTGAATGCGGACGACCGGCGTCGTTCGCGCCCAGAGGAGCGCCGCATCCAGCGACGCCTGGCGCTCGAGCTGGCGCAACGTCGTCCACGTCGGCGGAGGCAGCATGATCTCGCGGCTCAAGCCGCGCTCGAGCGCGTCGGTCGGGGTGCACCAGGCGATCTCCGTCGTTTCGCTGTCGTCGTGTCGCGCCTCCTGGCCCGGCGGGAGCATGGTCAGGAAGAAGCGGGTGTCGTAGCGGCGAATCTCGATGTCGGGTGTCACCCAGTGGGCGAAGGGGATCAGGTCGTCCAGATCGACCGAGACGGCCGCTTCCTCCTGCAGCTCGCGCGCGGCCGCGCGACGGTAGGCCGCTTCGTCCTCGGCGCTCAGGTCGGCGAATCGGCGCGGCGCGCGCGGGACCGCCGGTTCGGCGGCCGACGGGTGATCGGCCGTGTCCACGCGCCCGCCGGGAAAGACGAACGCGCCGGCCATGAAGGCCACGCGGTCGTTTCGCCGGACGAGCAGCACCTCGAACGCTTCGTCGCGCGGGCGAAGCACGACAACCGTCGATGCGGGACGTGGCGGCACGGGTGTGGTCATGATGGGCGGGCGGACTGCCTGGTAAACAGCGACACGGCCTCGATGTGTTCGGTGTGCGGGAACATGTCGATACCCTGGAGCTGCGTCAGGCGATACCCGTGCTCCAGGAAGCGGCGCTGCTCGACGGACAGCCGCTCAGGGTTGCAGGAAACATACACGATTCGCGGGGCAGCCAGCGTGCAGACCCGGTCGATCACCGCGTCGGGGCAGCCCTGCCGCGGCGGATCGAGCAGGATGGCATCGAACCGCTCCCGGCCGGCGCGGGCCAGCGCATCCTCGACTCGCGCGGTGATGAACCGTACCGCTTCAGGCCGCAGGTGGTTGAGTCGAAGGTTGGCCTCAGCGTCCTTCACAGCCTGACGGTTCTCCTCGACGGCCACGACCCGTGCGCCGTTTCGCGCCAGCGGCAGCGCGAGCAGGCCGCTGCCGCTGTAGAGGTCCAGGACGCGACCGGCGTCGCCAGCATGGTCCAGGACCAGCCGCAGCAGCCGTCGGGCGGCCTGCACGTTCGTCTGGAAGAACGCGGTGGGAGAGATGAGGAAGGCCGTGCCCAGCATCTCCTCGCGAACGTGGCTCCGTCCCGCCAGGCGGATGGTTGTGGGGCCCACCAGGTACGCGTCGGGCCGTTCGTGAATGTTCAGGAAGAAGCCACCAGGCGCCTCGGCACTGGCCAGAAACGCCCGCACAGGTGCGCGGAGCGCCGTGTGATTGGCCGCCACCACGAGCATCATCACCGCTTCGCGGCTGTTGTCGGTCGTGCGGACGAGCACGTGTCGCAGCACGCCGGGCGGCACGCGACTGGCGGCCAGGCGGTCCCGCAGCGCGAACGCCAGCCGGTTGCCCAGGTCGGAATGCACCGGGCATTCCTGAACGGGAACGACACGCCGCGAACCGGCCTGGTAATGCCCCATCACGAGGCGATCGCCGCTCGTCCTCGGCGCGAAGACGAACGCCACTTTGTGCCGGAAGCCGCTTTCGATCGGCGATGCCACCAGCGGTGCCAGCGTGACGCCGGGAAACCACGCGTGCAGCTGAGCCTGCTTACCAGCCAGCTGTTCGCGGTAGGGGACGCCCGGCAGGCTGCATCCGCCGCAGACGCCGAAGTGGTGGCAGTCCATCCGGTACGCTCTGGGGGCTAGCCGTGAGCTCCAGGCTCAGGCTTGGCCCACGGCCGCGGCTCCAGGCGCGGGACCGCGAGCCCTCCACTCTAGCGGACGTTGAGCAATTCGACCTCGAAGAGCAGCGTCGCGTTGGGCGGAATCACGCCGCCCGCTCCGCGGGCGCCGTATCCCATGTCGGGAGGGATGGTCAGCACGCGCTTGCCGCCCACTTTCATGCCCTTCACGCCTTCGTCCCAGCCGCGGATGACCTCACCCGCGCCAAGGCCGAACTCGAAGGGCTCGTTGCGGTCCTTCGAGCTGTCGAACTTCGCGCCCTTCTTGTCGGCGGCGCCGGCGTCGTAGAGCCAGCCGGTGTAATGCACGACGACGCGTCGGCCCGATGTCGCCTCGGTGCCAGTGCCCGTCGTCGTGTCGGTGGTCTGGAATGGCATGGGCTGAGTTCCTCCGCACGCCGCAAGCAACAGGACAAGGAGCGCGCTGATAGTCTTCATGAAGAGATCCGAATCTGTTGATGTCTTGAGCTCTTGATCTCGTGATCGAATCTGTCGATCTGGTGATCGGAAAATCTATCTTCTGATCTATCTCGTAGCCTTCGTGTTCTTCGTGGCAGCCCTTTCGTGTTCTTCGTGGCAGCCCCTTCGTGTTCTTCGTGCCAATCCCTTCGTGACCTTCGTGTCTCCCCGTGGAGGGATTCGTGCCAAGCGGCAACGAGCCCGCGAGTCGCGCGATGCCTGAAGCCCTCTCCCCCCAGCCACACGAGCGCAGCGAGTGTGGCGGAGGGAGAGGGATTCGAACCCCCGGTACGGTTTCCCGTACAGTGGTTTTCAAGACCACCGCCATCGACCGCTCGGCCATCCCTCCGCTGGAACGTCAAAGGTACAAGTTCAACGTTCAAAGCGCAAAGTACAAAGCCGCGGGGCTGGTCACTTCGCGGACTCGATGACCTCTCGTCCGCCCATGAACGGGCGGAGCGCCTCCGGGATGACCACGGAGCCGTCGCGCTGCTGGTAGTTCTCAAGCAAGGCGATCAGGGTGCGGCCAACGGCCAGTCCCGATCCGTTCAGCGTGTGCACGAACTCGGCTTTGCCCGTGCCGTTCGGCCGGTACTTGATGTTCGCCCGCCGGGCCTGGAAGGCTTCGCAATTTGAACACGACGAAATCTCGCGGTAGGTCTGCTGGCTCGGCAGCCACACCTCGATGTCGTAGGTCTTCGCCGAGGCGAAGCCCAAGTCGCCCGTGCACAGCATGACGGTTCGATGCGGCAGGCCCAGGGTCTGCAGGATCCGTTCGGCGTCCGCGGTGAGCGCCTCCAGCTCGTCGTAGGACGACTCCGGAGCCGTGAACTTCACCAGCTCCACCTTGTCGAACTGGTGCTGGCGAATCAGGCCGCGCACGTCCGCCCCGTAGGAGCCGGCTTCGCTCCGGAAGCACGGCGTGTACGCGGTGTACTTCAGCGGCAACAGGCGGCCGTCCAGGATCTCGCCGCGATAGAGATTCGTGACCGGGACTTCGGCCGTCGGAATGAGATAGAGATCCCACTCGCCAGCCACCTTGAACAGATCGGCCTCGAACTTGGGCAGCTGGCCGGTGCCGTACAGCGTGGCCCCCGACACCAGGAACGGCGGCTGCACCTCGGTGTAGCCGTGATTGGTGGTGTGCAGGTGCAGCATGTAGTTGATCAGGGCCCGCTCGAGTTGCGCGCCCGCACCCATCAGCACCGCGAAGCGTGCGCCCGAGATCTTGGTCGCCCGCTCGAAATCGAGAATGCCCAGCTCGGGGCCCAGATCCCAGTGCGCCTTGGGCGTGAAGTCGAAGCCGCGAGGATCGCCCCACGTGCGCACGACCGGATTGTCCGCCGACGACTGGCCGACGGCTACACTGGCGTGCGGGAGGTTCGGCAGCACCTCGAGGATCTTCGCGCGATGACGCTCGGTCGAGTCGAGCTCGATCTCCATCTGCTTGATCTTCTGGCCGCGCTGCTTGTTGGCCTCGAAGATGTGAGAGGCGTCCTTCCCCTGCCGTTTGGCACGCGCCACCTCGTCGCCAGCGGTGTTCTGCTCGCGCTTGAGACCCTCGACCTGCGGAATCAGCCGCCGCCGGTGGGCTTCGAGCGACGCCAGCTGTTCGAGCTCGGCACTCGCATCGAGCCCCCTCGACAGCAGGCCCTTCCGCACGTCATCGAGTCGTTCACGAACGAATGCTGGATCGAGCATGATGGCCGTGCATTATTCTAGTGCGGATGCCTGCTCCGATCCGTAAGGCCGTGTTCCCCGCCGCCGGCCTCGGCACGCGCTTTCTGCCCGCGACCAAGGCGCAGCCGAAGGAAATGCTGCCCCTCATCGACAAGCCGATCATCCAGTACGGTGTCGAGGAGGCCGTCGCCTCGGGCGTCTCCAACATCATCCTCGTGACCGGCCGCGGTAAGAGCGCCATCGAGGATCACTTCGACGTGTCGGCCGAGCTCGAGACCTTCCTCGAGAGCCGCGGGAAGCTGGATCAGCTCGAGGAAGTGCGCAGCATTTCGCGGCTGATCACTGTCTCGTCCATTCGTCAGGGCGAGCCGCTCGGGCTGGGACACGCCGTGCTCGTGACCGAGGCGATCGTGGCGGGTGAGCCCTTCGCCGTCGTCCTTGCCGACGATGTAATCGACGCCGACCCGCCCGGGCTGCGCCAGATGATCGACGTCTACGATCGCGCGGATGGTCCGGTGATCGCCGTCGAGCGCGTGCCCGAGGATCAGGTCTCGAGCTACGGCATCGTCGACGTGGAGCCGGCGCCACAACTCGGCAAGGGAGTATTCCGAATCAAGGACCTCGTGGAGAAGCCGCCGCGGTCGGAGGCGCCGTCGAACCTCGCCATCATCGGCCGCTACATCCTCACACCCGATATCTTCCCCGCGCTCAGAGAAACCGCCCGCGACAAGTCCGGAGAGATTCAGCTCACCAACGGCATGAAGCGCCTGCTCGCCGAGCGACCGCTGTACGCCTACGAGATAGAAGGCGTGCGCCACGATACCGGCAACAAGTTGGGGTTCCTGAAAGCCGTGGTCTACTTCGGGTTGAAGCGGCCCGACCTGGCCGACCCCTTCCGCGCCTACCTGGACTCGCTCAATCCGACTTCGGCGAAGCGCTAGGTTTGCTCTCGGCCTTGCGGTCGCTCTTGCTCTCGGCGTTGCGGTCGCTCTTGCCCTCGGCCTTGCTTTCGCCCTTGCCTTCGGTCTTGCTTTCGCTCGTGCCTTCGGATTTTCGTTCGGATTTGCTCTCGGCCTTCCCGTCGGCCTTCGCCGACGCGGACGTGTGATCCGAGGACGGGGCCCCCGACTCGTTCTTGCCGGAGCCGGCGTTGGCCGAATCGGATTTCCCGGCGCGCGCGTAGTCGGTGATGTACCAGCCCGATCCCTTGAACTGAATGGCTGGCGAGGACGGCAGCTTCTGGACCGTGCCTCCGCACTGGGGACACACCGCAATGGGATCATCCGAGAACTTCTGGATGACCTCGAACCGGTGCCCACACGGGTCGCATTGATATTCGTAGAGCGGCATTCGCGCGGTTACTCCAGGACGTCGCCGGCGACGTTGTCGAGCATGAGGCGCCGGAGCGCGGGGAACGGCGCCGATCCCTGGGCCAGGAAGGCGTCGTGGAACGCCCGCAGCGTGGTCTTGCCGCGCTGTTCCTCCTGCCAGTCGCGTCGCAGTTTGAGCAGCATCAGCTTGCCGGCCGAGTAGACGAGATAGGTCGGGTCGAACGTCCCGCGTTCCGCTTCGCGGCGCGCGCTCGCCTCCTCCAGAAACGCCTCCTCACGGAAGAAGCGCACGCCCTGTTCGACCGACCAGTCGTCGGTGTGCAGGCGGATACCCACGACGAACCGGGCGAGCCGCACCAGGGCTTCACCGAGCTGTCCGAGCTTGAGCGCAGCGTCGCCCCGGCCGAATCCGGCCTCCAGCATCATCTGCTCGCAGTAGTGCGCCCAACCTTCGATGTAGGAGGCAGGCGCGAACAGCGTCGAGCGACGGACTTTTGACGTCACGCGGCGAAGGTGCTGATAGTGCAGGTAGTGTCCGGGGAACACCTCGTGCATCGAGATGGTCCAGAGGGTCGGCGTGTTGAAGTCGCGCAGGTGTTCGACCTGCCGCTGCGCCGGCCAGGACGGGTCGGCGTCGGTGAGGAAGTACATCGCGCGCGAGGCGCGGGTCTCGAACGGGCCCGGTGTCCACATGCTGGCGAACGACCAGCGGAAGAACTCGGGCGTGGCGCCAACCGTGACGTCATCGCCCTCAGGCAGGCCCACGATCGGCGTGCGCGAGAGGAACGTGCGGAGCTCGTTCACCTGCGCGCGGGCGGTGGCGATCAGCGTCCCCGGCGCGGGGTGCACGTCCTTGGTCTTGTGCCAGGCCTCGAGCGGGTCTCCCCCGTTGAGCCGGCCGGCGACCCGGCGGAATTCCTCCTGCGTCTCCTTCAGCTCGCGCATCGCGATGGTGAGCAGGCGCTCCACGGGCAGCTGAAGGCCTTCCTCTAAGCGAAGCTTCTGCTCGAAACGCTCCGCGCCCAGCCGGAAGGTGCCTTTCGAGCGCGGACGGAGATCGGTCTCGAGATACTCGACATAGGCGCCGGCCGCCTGAACCGCCTCGGCGCACGCGTCGGCCAGGTCAGCGAGCAGGTGGAGGTCGTCCACGGTCGAGAACGCGCGCGGCAGGTCGGCGTCGATGAAGGATTTCACGCCCCGCCAGGTATCGAGACCGACCTTGACGTAGATGGCCGGCGGGTCCTTGATGTTGTCCCTGGCGGCCTGAATGAGGCGCGGCACCTGGCGCAGCTTCGACAGCACGCGGCGCGCCCGTTCTTCCTCAGGAGCGTAGGTGAAAATCGCCTGTGTAGCCAGGCTGGAAGCGAGGACTTCGCCGTACAGGTGAGGGCTCCGCTCCCAGGTACGAGTCTCCTCGAGTTCGAACATCCGGGCCCGGATGTTGCCTATCGCAATCGCATGATCTACCTGCTCCTGCAGAGGGAGCAGGGCGACTGGGATGGCGTCGAGTCGGCGGGCGAACCCCGCCAACGCCCCGAGGTGCGTGTCGATCGTCCCGGGCCGGAAGTCCTCCAGCAGATCATCGTGCAGGTGGATGCCATCGAGCGTAGCGTGGGTTGGACACGCCTCGTACAGATAGCCGAGGTAGTCGTCGACGAAGTGGCTGAGTGGTTCCGCGGCGTGCATGTGGCGGGTCATGCCCGCACCCTCCGTCGTGCGGGCATCTCCCAAGGTTACAATAAAATATGGCCGGTACGCTGTTCGTCGTCGCCACGCCGATCGGCCACCTCGACGACATCACCCTCCGCGCCTTACGCGTTCTTCGCGACGTCGCCCTCGTGGCCGCCGAGGATACGCGCCGGACCGGGAACCTCCTGCGCCACTTCGGGATCCCGACCCGGCTCATGAGTCTCCATGCCCACAACGAGCACACGCGGGCAGCTGGGCTGATTGAACTGCTGAGGCGAGGGCAGTCCGTCGCGCTGGTTTCCGACGCTGGTACACCGGGTATTTCGGACCCGGGAGCGACGCTGGTCCGGCTGGCTCGGCTGAATCAGATCCGAGTAGAACCTGTGCCGGGAGCGAGCGCGGTGGCGGCGGCCATGTCAGTGGCGGGCCTCGACGATGGTGCGTTCACATTCCTCGGCTTCCCACCTGTTCGGTCAAAAGACAGAAACAGCTGGTTGGCTCGCTGCGAGCGGATGTCCCACGACGCGGCCATCGTCTTCTTCGAAGCCCCTCATCGAATTCGACAGACACTGGCAGACCTCAGGTTTTTGGGTAATCACCCAATATATATCTTTCGAGAGCTGACCAAGCTGCATGAAGAGACTCTGGCGGGACCCATCGACGAGCTATCCGCCCGCCTCGATCAGCCCCAAGGCGAATTCACGGTCGTGATTCCGGCCCTTCCTCAAAGCCACTCAGAAGCCACTGCACTCGATAAAGAGCAGATACAAAAGGAATTCTATCAAATGACCTCAATTGGTGCGTCGTCCCGCCGAGAAATCGCTCGCCAAGTCGGCAGGAAATTTGGCGTGTCGACGAAGCAGGTCTACGAGCTCACGAAAGATCAGTCGCAATAGTCGGCGCCGGCCCAAAAAGAACACGAAACTACAGCCGTGCAACCCGTCCACATCGTCGTCCTCGCCGCCGGGAAGGGCACCCGGATGCGCTCGGCCACGCCGAAGGTCCTCCACAAGGTGGCGGGCCGGCCGCTCATCGATCATGTGTTGAAGGCCGCGTCCACCCTGGCTCCGGTCACCACGAGCGTGGTGGTCGGCCACGAGGCCGACCGTGTTCGTGCCCATCTGCAAGCCTGGCCCGCTGTTCGAACGGTCCTCCAGGAGCCGCAGCTTGGCACCGGCCACGCCCTGCTGATAGCCGAACCCGCGTTGGAAGGTCAGCGCGGGACGCTGGTCCTGCTCTCGGGCGACGTGCCGCTGCTGAGCGCGGCCAGCCTGGCCGCGCTCGTCACGCGGCATCAGGAGAGCGGCGCCGCCGCCACAGTCGTCACGGCGATGGTCGAACGGCCCTCCGGCTACGGCCGAATCCTGAGGGCAGGCGGCGAGATCGCCCGGATCGTCGAGGAACGCGACGCCGCGCCGGCCGAACGGGAAATCAAAGAGATCAACGCCGGCATTTATGCGCTCGAGCTGGGGTCGCTGTTCGATGCTCTTCGCGATATCGGCGCCGAGAATACGCAGCGTGAGTACTACTTGCCGGACCTGGTGGCCGTCTACCGCCGCCAGCGGAAGATCGTGTCCACGTGGACCGTGGCCAATCCCATCGAGATCCGCGGTATCAACAGCCGCAGTGAGCTGGCCGAAGTGGGCGCCGTCATGCGCCAGCGCAAACACGAGGAGTTGATGGCGGCGGGGGTCACGCTCGTGGACCCCGCCGCCACCTACATCGACATGGACGTGGAGGTAGGGCCGGACACCATCGTGCACCCTGGCGTCCACCTCGAGGCGGCGACCCGCATCGGAGCCGCCTGCGAGATCCATGCGGGCAGCCGGATCGTCAACTCGGAACTGGGTGACCGCGTGATGGTCTTGAACCATTCGGTCATCACCGACACGCGGATTGGTGATGGCTGCAGTGTCGGGCCCTTCGCGCATCTCCGGCCCGACAGCGCGCTCGGCGAGGGCGCGCGCGTCGGCAACTTCGTCGAGCTCAAGAAGACCCTCCTGGGCGCAGGCGCCAAGGCCAATCACCTCGCGTATCTCGGCGACGCTGTCATCGGCGAGAATAGCAACATCGGCGCTGGGACGATTACGTGCAACTTCGACGGCACGCAAAAGCACCCGACGACGATCGGGAAAGGTACATTCGTAGGCAGCAACTCCACCCTGGTTGCCCCTGTCACCATTGGCGACGGGAGCTATGTTGCCGCCGGCTCGGCGATCACGGAGGACGTCCCCGCCGATGCCCTCGCGATCGGACGCAGCCGGCAGGAGAACAAGCCAGGCTGGGCCGCAAAGCGCCGTTCGGCACACCCGCCGAAACACAAACCCTGAGCGATGGCTCCTGACTCTGATCCCTGATCCCTGATCCCTGATCCCTGATCCCTGATCCCTAACTATGTGCGGCATCATCGGTTACATCGGACCGAAACCGGTCGTTCCAGTCATCCTCGACGGGTTGAAGCGCCTGGAGTATCGCGGCTACGACTCGGCCGGCATCGCCGTCGTCGATCACGGCCGCCTGGAGATCCGTCGCAGCGCCGGCAAGCTCTCGAATCTCGAACAGGCCGTGGGCAGGAGCCCGCTGGATGGCCAATACGGCCTGGGGCACACCCGGTGGGCGACTCACGGCCGGCCGACCGAGGAGAACGCTCACCCTCATCGCGACGGCACGGGGCGGATTGTCGTGGTCCACAACGGGATCATCGAGAACTACCTCGATCTGAAACGCGAGCTCCTCGCCAAAGGGCACGTGTTCCAGTCGGAGACCGACACCGAGGTCGTCGCGCACCTGGTCCAGGAAGAGTGGAAGGACGATGGCCTGGAGGGCGCCGTGCGGCGAGCCATGGCCGGCGTGCGAGGGTTGTTCGCCCTGGTGCTCCTCTCCGCCGAGGATCCAGACAAGCTGGTGGCCGTACGTAACGGCCCGCCCATCGTCGTCGGGCTCGGCGACGGTGAGTACTTCGTGGCCAGCGATGTGCCCGCCATCCTTGCCCACACCCGCGACGTGATCTTCATGGAGGACCAGGAAATGGTCGTGGTCACGCGGTCGGGTGCGACCTTCACGTCGATCGACGGGACGCCCCACCAGCACGTACCGACGCGCGTCACCTGGGACCCCGTCATGGCCGAGAAGTCGGGCTACAAGCACTTCATGCTCAAGGAGATCTTCGAGCAGCCACATGCGCTGCGAGAGACCATTCTCGGACGCGTCTCGGTGGACACGGCGCAGGTTTTCCTGGACGAGGTGAGCATTACGGCCGACGAGCTCGCAGCGCTCGACAGGGTGACCATGGTGGCCTGCGGCACGTCGTGGCACGCGGCGCTCGTCGGCAAGTTCATGATCGAAGAGCTGGCCCGAATCCCGGTTGAGGTGGACTACGGCTCGGAGTTCCGCTATCGCAACCCGATCGTCAGCGGGCGATCGCTGGCGGTGGCGATCACGCAATCCGGCGAGACGGCTGATACGCTCGCCGCACTCCGCGAGGCCAAGGCGAAGGGCGCGCGCGGCCTCGCCATCTGCAATGTGGTGGGCAGCATGGCAACGCGTGAGGCCGAGGGCACCATCTACACCCACGCGGGCCCGGAGATTGGAGTGGCCTCGACCAAGGCCTTCACGACCCAGCTCGTGGCGCTGTACCTGCTCGCCTTGCGTCTCTCGGAGGTGCGCCAGACCTTGACCGCGGCCGAGCGTCGGGCCCACATCGACGCGCTCATGCAGCTGCCTCAGATCGTGGAGGGCGCGCTTCGCGCCTCAAAGGCCGTGAACGACATCGCCTCGCGTTTCTACAACCGAGCCGACTTCCTGTACCTCGGCCGCGGAGTGAACTACCCGATTGCCCTCGAGGGCGCCCTCAAGCTCAAGGAGATTTCTTATATCCACGCCGAAGGGTATCCCGCCGGCGAGATGAAGCACGGCCCCATCGCGCTCATCGACGAGGCGATGCCGGTGGTGGCGCTGGCGCCACACGACGCCGTGTTCGAGAAGATGCTCGGCAACATCCAGGAAGCAAAGGCGCGGGGCGGGGCCGTGATCGCGATCACGACCGATGGCGAGTCGCACCTGAAGGAACTTCTTGATCCGAAACTGGACTCGCTGATCGCAGTTCCTGCCACCACGCGGTTGCTCACACCGGTCGCATTGACCATCCCGCTGCAGCTGCTGGCGTATCACATCGCCGTCCGTCGCGGGTGCGACGTGGATCAGCCCAGGAACCTCGCCAAGAGCGTCACGGTAGAATAGGGAGGTTGGATCTCCTCTCGAGCCTCAATCCCGAACAGCAGACGGCCGTCCGCCACACCGAAGGGCCACTGCTGATCCTGGCCGGTGCGGGTTCCGGGAAGACGCGTGTCATCGCACATCGCATCGCGTTCCTCATCTCCGAAGGCATCGTCGCTTCCGACGAGGTCATGGCGGTCACCTTCACGAACAAGGCCGCGGGAGAGATGCGCGAGCGCGTCGAGGCGCTGCTCGGCCTGAACTGCCGCGCCATGTGGATTTCGACATTCCACGCGCTGTGCGCGCGGCTCCTCAGGCGCGAAGCGCCGCATATCGGCATCAGCCGCGACTTCACCATCTACGACTCGGCCGACCAGCAGGCCGTCGTCAAGCAACTGGTCAAGGAGCACGGCCTCGACGATACGACGTACCAGGCGAGGATGGTGCTCGGCCGCATCAGTCACGCCAAGAACCGGATGGAGGGCCCCGAGACCTTCGACACGCCCTGGAATCCGCGCGACCGCGAGATCGGCCGCCTTTACGGGGGGTATCAGAAGGCGCTGACCGAGGCGAGCGCACTGGACTTCGACGACCTGCTGCTCAAGACCGTTGAACTCTTCGACCGCGTGTCCGCGGTCAGGGATCGCTATGCCAGGCGCTTCCGCTTCGTGATGGTCGATGAGTACCAGGACACCAACCGTCCGCAGTACCTGCTCATCAAGCAGCTCGCCGGCGTACATCGCAACCTGTGTGTGGTCGGTGACCCGGATCAGTCCATCTACAAGTGGCGCGGCGCCGACCTCCGCAACATCATGGACTTCGAGCAGGACTTCCCGGAGGCGGTTGTCGTCCGGCTCGAGCGGAACTATCGCTCGACGCAGGTAATCCTGGATGCGGCCTCGGCGGTGATTGCCAACAACCGCAATCGCAAGGAAAAGACGCTTTGGACGGACAAGAAGGGTGGCGTGAAGATCACGTACTTCCGCGGGTCGGACGAGCTCGAAGAGGCCGAGTTCATCACCCGCGCGGCGCGCCAGGCGATGAGTGACGATGCGAATGGGACGATCGGCGTGTTGTATCGCACCAACGCGCAGTCGCGTTCGGTGGAAGACGCACTGCGGTCGGCAGGGATTCCCTATCTGGTTCTTGGCGGCGTCGGCTTCTACGAGCGGAAGGAAATCAAGGACGCGCTCGGCTACCTCAAGTTGATCCTGAACCCGCACGACGACGTCGCGCTGCGTCGCGTCATCAACGTGCCGGCCCGAGGCATCGGCAAAGGCGTGATGGACGCGCTGGAGCAGGTTGACGCGGGGCAGGTGCCCGACGATCTGCCGCCGCTTCTGGCCGGCCTGCGGCCGACCGTGACCTCCAACTCGCTGTGGTCGAAGCTGGTCACGGCTGTCGATCAACGGCTCCTCTCGCCACGACAGATGGCCTCCCTGGCTGCCTTCCGCGACCTGCTGACCTCCTTGTCCGAGATGGCCCGGCGCGAAAGCCTGTCGATCGCGCTCGGCAAAGCCCTGGATCAGTCGGGTTACCTGCGCGACCTCCGGGAGGATCGCAGCGAGGAGTCCGAGGCGCGCATCGAGAACCTGATGGAGCTGGTCTCGGCCGCGCGCGAATACGAAGCCCGTGAGTTCGAGCCGTCACTGGCCGGGTTCGTGGATCGGCTCTCGTTGTTGTCCGACGTGGACAAGGAGCAAGGCGGGCGGGACGCCCGGGTGTTGATGATGACGCTCCACTCCGCAAAGGGCCTGGAGTTTCCGGTGGTTGTGATGGCCGGGCTCGAGGAAGGGCTGTTTCCGCACTCGCGCTCCCGCGAGGACGAGGCCGAGCTGGAGGAAGAGCGGCGCCTCTGCTACGTCGGCATCACACGCGCGCGGCGCCGGCTGGTCCTCACGAGCGCGGCCCGTCGGCGGGTCTTTGGTGAGTACCAGACCACCGAGCCGTCGCGCTTCATCGAGGAGATCCCGCCCGACCTCATCGAGCAGGAGTTTCCGTCGTACGCGTCCTCGTATCGGCCGCCGCGGGCTGGCGGCTGGGAGTATCGCGCCAACCCATACGGCCGCTCGACGCCGAGGCGCCCGGACCGTGCCCGTGAAGAGCCGCCGCCGTTCATGTACGAGGACGAAGATCAGTCCGGCGCGGTCGGTCTCAAGCCTGGCCTGCGCGTGAAGCACGGGCAGTTCGGCTTCGGCACGGTGATCAGCGTCGAGGAGCTGGATGACGACCAGAAGCTGGTCGTCCGGTTCAGCTCAGTGGGTCAAAAGACACTGCGCGCGAAGTACGCCAAGCTCGAGCGCGCCTGACGATTGGGTTGCCCCTGATCCCTGATCCCTGATCCCTGATCCCCTGATCCCCTGCCCTTAGAGTCCCGCAATCTTCGTGATAATCCACTTTCCTTCGCGAGGCGTGCCGCCCTGCGTGCCCACCACCTTGGACATGGTGACCACCAGGTCCTTCTCCGTGGTCTGACCCTCCGGGGCCTTGACCTCGGCCTTGATCGCGACATCCTTGCTCACCAAGTCGCCTTCGAAGGCATTGATCTCGAACTTCGCCTGCCCCGGTTGGGCGAGCGACGCTTCGGCGGGACCGGTGGCCGCGGTCACCGCCGCGCGTGCGGCCGTCATGTTCTTGACGAATGTAGCGGTGTCGGCGCGCCACTTGTCCCACTCGGTCTTGACCGCGGCCTGCTGCGGGGTCAGCTTCGCGGCCGGGTTGTTCTCCAGCTTCAGGACCTCTTCGATGGTCTTCAGGTTGGCGTCTGAATAGGCCTTCTTCTGCCGTTGGAATTCCGCTTCCGCCTGGCGCGCCTGCTCCGCCGTCTGCATCAGAGCCTTGTAGGGCAGCGGTGCGCGCTGCTCTGGACCGACAGACGTGATCGAGAAGCCCTCGATGGCCCCCTGTGTTCGTGGATCCACCGTCACCGACGACATCATCGCGGCCGTGGTGTTATCCCGGTTGCGGGCCGCACGGAAAAATTGGTTGAGCAACTGCTGCTCCGCTGGCCGCGAGCACGCGATCTCGAGCAAAGCTACGGCGAGCAGCAGGATCGTGAATCTCACGGCGCCGCGAACCATCATGTCCCTCCCTTGTTCTGCCTTGTGTTCTGTCTTCCACCTTGGCACTGGGCACCGCTCCCTTCTCAGGCCTCCGGTTCCCCGGACCCGGGCTCGCCCGGAGGCGGTTCGGTCCCGTCCGGCTCCACCCCGGTGTCGTCGATGACTTCTTCTTCGGTCTTGGCCACCAGCGCGACGGAGACCACGCGGTCGCCGGGCTCGAGATCCATGAGGCGAACGCCCTGCGTGGCTCGGCCGGCGGTTCGGATATCACTCCCCGGCGTGCGCAGGATCTTGCCCTGTTCGGTGATGACCAGCAACTCGTTGCTGTCCTGGAGCTGCAGGATGTTCACGACCAACCCGTTTTTGTCGGTGATCTCGACGTTCTTGATGCCAAGTCCGCCGCGCCCGGTGACGCGATACTCGCCCAGCTCGGTCTGCTTGGCATAGCCACGCTCGGTGACGGTCAGGAGGCGCCCGCCTGGCTTGGCGACCTGCATGGCGACGACTTCGTCCCCTTCCCGGAGCTGGATGCCGCGGACCCCGTAGGCAGCGCGGCCCATCGAACGCACTTCCTCCTCCGGGAAGCGGATAGCCTTGCCCTCACGCGTTCCGATGAAAACCTCGGAGGCGCCGTCGGACAGCTGCACGGCCATCACGGCGTCGTTCTCCTCCACGCCCATTGCGATGATGCCACCGGCCCGGGGGTTGCTGAATGCGGAGAGCTCGGTCTTCTTGATGGTGCCGTTCCTGGTACCCATCACCACGAAATGGGTGTCGTCGAACTCGCGAACGGCGAGCATGTCGGCGATTTTCTCACCCGACTCCATCTGGACGAGGTTGGCGATCGACTTGCCTCGGCCGTCCGCGCCCACGTCCGGTATCTCGTGAACCTTCAGCCAGTAGGCGCGCCCGCGGTCGCTGAAGACCATGAGGTAGGAGTGTGTGGAAGCCACGAAAAGGTGGTTGACCACGTCTTCTTCGCGCGGCCGCATGCCGATGCGGCCCTTGCCCCCGCGCCGCTGACGCCGATAGGTGGTGATGGGCGTGCGCTTGATGTACCCCGTGTCGGTGACCGTCACCGCGACGTCCTCGTCGGCGATCAGATCCTCGATGCTGAACTCGCCCTCCTGCTCGATGATCTCGGTGCGGCGCGGTTCGTCGAAGCGGGCCTGCACCGTCTTCAACTCGTCGACGACGATCTGCAGCAGCAGCAGCTGATCAGCCAGGATGGCGTGGAGTCGATCGATGAGCTTCATCAACTCGGCAAGCTCGTCGAGAATCTTCTGCCGCTCGAGGCCTGTCAGCCGCTGGAGCTGCATGTCCAGGATCGCCTGTGACTGGATGTCGCTCAGTCCGAACTGGGTGATCAGGCCGACCTTGGCCTCGGCGGGGTTGTGTGCGTTGCGGATGAGGGTGATGACCGCGTCCAGGTGGTCCAGCGCGATGCGGAGGCCTTCGAGGATGTGGGCGCGGGCCTCGGCTTTGCGCAGCTCGAACTCGATGCGGCGCCGCACTATTTCACGGCGGAACTCAACGAACTGCTCGATGATCTCGAGCAGGTTCAGCACCCGTGGGCGGCCGCCCATGATTGCCAGCATGATGATGCCGAAGGTCTGCTGCAGCTGGGTGTGCTTGTAGAGGTTGTTGAGCACCACCTCGCCCACCTCGCCGCGCTTCAACTCGATGACCACCCGCAGGCCATCGCGATCCGACTCGTCACGGATATCGGAGATGCCCTCCAGAGTCTTCTCGCGGACCAGGTCGGCCATGCGCTCCAGCAGGTTCTTCTTGTTGACCTGGAACGGAATCTCAGTGACGACGATCTGCGAGCGATCGCCCTTCTTCATCTGCTCGATCTCGGCCTTCGCGCGCACCTGGATGCCGCCGCGGCCGGTCACGTAGGCCTCCTGGATCCCTCGCCGACCAACAATCAGGCCACCGGTCGGGAAGTCCGGCCCGGTCACCAGCCGGATCATCTCCCTCAGCTTCTGCTCGCGGGTAAAGGTCGGC
Organism: Vicinamibacterales bacterium; assembly: GCA_035538015.1. Classification (GTDB taxonomy): domain Bacteria; phylum Acidobacteriota; class Vicinamibacteria; order Vicinamibacterales; family UBA2999; genus VFZN01. The sequence goes on along the minus strand of DATLLC010000225.1, from coordinate 6,710 downwards.
GCATCGGCCGGGGCCATCAGCGTCTTCTCGATGAGCCAGATGACCGCGTCAATTACCTCGCGCATGTTGTGCGGAGGGATATTCGTCGCCATGCCCACCGCGATACCGGTGGATCCGTTGACGAGCAGGTTCGGGAAGGCCGTCGGCAGGACCGTCGGCTCCTCGGTGGTCTCGTCGAAATTCGGGACGAAATCCACCGTATCTTTCTCGAGGTCCTCCATCATCGCTTCGGCAAGCGCTTCGAGCCGCGCTTCGGTATAGCGGTAGGCGGCGGGTGGGTCGCCGTCGACGGAGCCGAAGTTCCCCTGGCCGTCCACCAGGGTGTAGCGCATGTTGAAATCCTGCGCCAGGCGAACCAGGGTGTCGTACGCGGGCACGTCGCCGTGCGGGTGGTAGTTGCCGATCACCTCGCCGACGATCTTGGCGCACTTGCGATAAGCGCGGTTGCTCGCCAGGCCCATCTGCCGCATGGCGTAGAGCACCCGACGATGCGCCGGCTTCAACCCGTCGCGGATGTCCGGCAGCGCTCGACCGATGATCACGCTCATCGCGTAATCGAGGTACGAGCGCTTCATCTCGTCTTCGATGTTGACGGGTATTCTCGAGTCGGTGGTGGACATTCGGGATCAGGGATCAGGGATCAGGGATCAGGGATCAGGGATCAGGGGTCGGAGGCCGGACGCAGACGTCAGATATCGAGATTCCGTACGTCGAGGGCGTTGTCCTCGATGAACTTCCGGCGTGGCTCGACCTGGTCGCCCATCAACGTCGTGAACATCTGGTCCGCCTCGGTGTGGTCCTCGGCCCTCACCTGGAGGAGAGTTCGCGTCTCCGGGTTCATCGTCGTGGCCCACAGGGTGTCCGGATTCATCTCGCCCAGGCCCTTGTAGCGGTTGATGGCCACGCCCTTTCGTCCGAGCGCCAGGAAGTGTTCGACCATGTCGTCCAGGGTGGCAACGTAGCTGGGGCCGGTGTCCTTGCGCGAGGGGGCCGCGACGCTGGCGGGCGCCGCCTCCTCGCCTTCGGGTGAGGACTCCGGCACAGTGTCGTCCTGTGGTTCCTCCGCAGCGGCGGAGGCCGAGGTCTGCACTCGCACTTCGACGGGCGCCTGGCGGAACGATCGCACGACACTCTTGATGTCGGCGTAGCTGGCCGCGAGCGTCCGGTACTCCCCGGACAACACGAACTCCAGGCCGATCGTGCTGACGCGGGAGTAGCCGATCGAGCGGTCGTCCACGCGCAGGGCGTGCGTGTTGTGCTCCTCATCCCGGACGGAGGTGACGTCGCGCTGCGGGGTGGTCAGTTGTGCCGCCAGGTTCTCGACATGAGGGGCACTGTCGAAGAAGGTCCGGTCCCGCACTTCGCGGTCGAGCAGACCTTCCACGACATCGCGAGCATGCCCTCGCCGCTGCACGACTAGCAGGACCTTCTGGTAGGCGATGATCCCATGCAGGGCCTTCTCGAGAGCCTCGCGGGACAACTCGCTGCCGTCCGCCAGTTTCACCACCCGCGATTCGACCGCTCGGTGTACGAGAAAGTTCTCGAGCGCGCGCTCATCCTTGATGTAGGTTTCCACACGTCCGCGCTTGGCGCGGAACAGCGGCGGCTGTGCGATGTGGATGTGGCCGCGCTCGACGAGCTGCCCCATCTGACGGTAGAAGAAGGTGAGAAGCAGCGTCCGGATGTGCGATCCGTCCACGTCGGCGTCGGTCATGATGATGATGCGGTGGTAGCGCAGCTTCTCGATATCGAAATCCTCGGTACCGATCCCGCAGCCGAGCGCCGCGATCATCGTCTTGATTTCGTCGGAGCTGAGCATCCGATCGAGCCGAGCGCGCTCGACATTGAGGATCTTGCCCTTGATCGGCAGGATCGCCTGAAAGCGTCGATCGCGTCCCTGCTTGGCCGAGCCGCCGGCCGACTCGCCTTCGACAATGTAGATCTCCGAACGGGCGGGATCGCGCTCCTGGCAGTCAGCCAGCTTGCCGGGCAGCGAGCCCCCGTCCAGCGCGCCCTTGCGCCGCACCAGGTCCCTCGCCTTGCGCGCCGCCTCCCGCGCCCGCGCCGCATCGGCCGCCTTGTTCACGACCCGCTTGGCGACCGCCGGGTTCTCCTCCAGATAGGCGCCCAGCTTGTCGTTGAGGATGGTTTCGACGATGCCCTTGACTTCGGTGTTGCCGAGCTTCGTCTTGGTCTGCCCCTCGAACTGTGGACGCGGTAACTTGACGCTGATCACCGCCGTCATTCCCTCGCGGATGTCGTCACCGCTGATCGTCGCATCCTTCAGATCCTTCGTCAGGTTGTTGCGCGTAGCGTAGGCATTGATCGTCCGGGTCAGCGCGGCGCGGAACCCGGACAGGTGGGTGCCGCCTTCGTGCGTATTGATGTTGTTGGCGAACGAGAACTCCTGCGGGTTGTAGCCGTCGTTCCACTGCAGGGCGATCTCGGCGTCGATGCCGTCGCGCTCGCCGCGCATGTAGATGGCCTTCTCGTTGACGATCCCCTTGTTCTTGTTGAGGTGCTCGACGAAGGAGACGATTCCACCCTCGTAGAGGAACCGGTGTGCCTTCGCGTCCCGCTCGTCGTCGAGCGTGATGACCAGGCCGGCGTTCAGGAACGCCAGCTCGCGGAGCCGCTGCGCCAGCGTGTCGAAGCTGAAGTCGGCGGTCTCGAAGATCTGATCATCCGGCTTGAAGGTGATCTTGGTGCCCCGGCGCTTCGTCGTGCCGGTGACCAGCAGGTTGCCCTGGGGATTCCCGCGCTCGTAGGTCTGCTGATACACCTGATCGTTGCGCCAGATCTCCAACTCCAGGCGCTCGGACAGGGCGTTCACCACCGACGAGCCGACCCCATGGAGGCCGCCCGAGACCTTGTAGCTGTTGTTGTCGAACTTCCCACCCGCGTGGAGCACCGTGAGCACGACTTCGGCGGCCGGCCGGCCGCTTTCGTGCATGTCGACGGGAATGCCGCGGCCGTTGTCGACGACAGTGACGGACTTGTCGAGATGCAGGGTGACGTTGATCTCGGTGCAGAAGCCGGCCAGCGCCTCGTCGATCGAGTTGTCGACAATCTCGTACACGAGATGATGGAGGCCCGCGGGTCCCGTTGACCCGATATACATGGCCGGCCGTTTGCGGACCGCCTCGAGGCCTTCCAGTACTTTGATACTCTCCGCGCCGTAGTCCTGCCCGGCCCCGCCTTGGGGAACGATCTGTTCGGTCTCTGACACGCGTTCCTTTTCCCGTCCGAAGCTCATACCCGCATGGGCATGATCACGTAGGTGTAGTCGTAGCCTTGCACGCCGACCGGCTTCATCACCGCCTGCGACACATCGTCCTTGAGGTCCAGCGCCACGATCTCCGACTCGACGGCGTTCAGGAAGTCCAGCACATACTGGGCGTTGAAGCAGATCGTGATCTCGACGCCGTCGTAGTCCACCGCAATCGGCTCCCGCGCCTCGCCGAACTCGGGGCTGCTGGACGTGACCTCGACACTGCCCTTCCCGACGACGAACTTGACGGCGCGCGATCGTTCGTTGGACAACAGCGCCACGCGGCGCACGGCGTTCATCAACCGATCGCGCTCGAACTCGACGTGCTTGTCGTTGCTCTTCGGCACGACCTTCTCGTAGGCCGGAAACTGGCCGTCGATCATGCGAGACATCAGCAACCGCGGCCCAATCTCGAAGAACAGGTGGTTCTCGCCACGTTCGTAATTGACATCCGCATCGGTGTCGGCGAGCAGGCGGCCCAACTCCGCCAACGCCTTGCGGGGAAGGATGGCCTTCACCTCCTCGCCCTTGCTGGTGCTCTCGCGATCCGCGTGCACGAGTGCCAGTCGGTGGCCGTCGGTGGCCACGAAGGTCATTTGGTCCGGCTTCAGCACGAAGAGCGCCCCATTGAGGTAGTAGCGCGTGTCTTCGCCGGTGATTGCAAACTGCGTCTTGGCAATCATCTGAGCGAGCGCGGAGCCCTTGATCACGGACTTCGATGTCCCGGGGTGCTCGGTAATCGTCGGAAAGTCTTCGCGCGGCAGCGTCGGCATCCGCGAGCTGAATTGCCCGCCCGATACCTTCACGCCAGTTCCGCCCTTCTCCGTCTCGAGGTTGACGTCGCCGTCGGGCAGGGCGCGCACAACCTCGTACAGTTTCTTGGCTGGCAGCGTGACCGCTCCGTGGCGCGAAACCGCGGCTTCGGCCCGGCTCCGCAAAGTGACTTCGAGGTCGGTAGCCAGCAGGGTGATCTCGTTCCCGGTCGCCTCGATGAGCACATTCGCCAGAATGGGAATGGTGTTCTTGCGCTCAACGATCTGTTGGAAGAATTGCAGTTCACGCACAAGATCGGCTTTGCGAGCGACCAGTTCCATGCGCTGTTAAACCTCTGGGAAAGAGAGAAAGGGCGAAGACAATAAATTATACAGGAAGAGGGGACTGTTTACGAAATTTCTGTCAGCCATAAACCCTTATATTTCAACCATTTAACCTGTGAGTTTTTCTGTGGTGCAGGTGTGCATGGTCCGATGGCCCATAGAGGGGCTTTCGCCCCATCCACAACCGTCCACAGACTATCCACCAGAGGGACTGTGGAATTACTTGAACGACTCCAAGAAGTTTGCGACCAGCGTGTTGAACTCGGCGCTCCCCTTGCGTTGCTGCTCCACTCTCTTGATGGAGTGAATGACCGTCGAATGGTGCTTGCCTCCAAAACTGCGCCCGATCTCCGGGAGGGAGGCATGCGTGAGCATCTTGCACAGATACATGGCGACCTGCCGCGGCATGGCCACGGACTTGGAGTTGTTTCGTGACTTCAGATCGTGGAGCTTGAGCTGGTAATAATCCGCGACAAACTTCTGGATCTGCTCGATCGTTACCGCGCGCTCGTCGTGATCGAGGACATTGCGCAAGACGTCCTGGGCCAGCTCGATGGTGAGCGGCCGGCCGGTCAGCGAGGCGTAGGCCAGCAGGCGAATCAACGATCCCTCGAGCTCGCGGATGTTCGATTTGATACGGCTGGCGATGTACATCGCGACGTTGTCGGGCAGGGGAACCGCCTCGGTTTCAGCCTTCTTCTTGAGAATGGCCGTCTTAGTCTCCAGGTCGGGCGGCTGGATGTCGGCAATCAGCCCCCACTCGAATCGCGAGCGGAGGCGCTCCTCGAGCGCGGTAATCTCGTGGGGCGGACGATCGCTGCTGATGACGATCTGCTTCTGCGCGTCGTGCAGAGCATTGAACGTGTGGAAGAACTCGGTCTGCGTGCCTTCCTTGCCGGAGACGAACTGGATGTCGTCGACGAGCAGTACGTCCACGTTCCGGTAGCGCGAGCGGAACTCGAGTATCCGATCGAACCGGACCGCGTTGATCATCTCGTTCATGAAACGCTCGGACGAGATGTAGGTGAGCGTCAGCGCTTGATTGTGCTGCACCACGTAGTGCCCAATCGCGTGCATCAAGTGGGTCTTGCCCAAACCGACACCGCCGTAGATGAACAGCGGGTTGTAGGACCGCGACGGTGCCTCCGCGACGGCTCGACACGCGGCATGCGCGAACTGATTCGACGGCCCGACGATGAAAGTGTCGAACATGTAGCGGGGGTTGAGACCGCCCGGGATGACGGAGGCTGGCGGGGGGAAACGGTCGGCGGGTTGAGGGTCGTCCGGTTCAGGCACGTACTGAGCAGGGGTCTCGGTGCGGTCGGGGACCCGAGCCATCTGGGCGCTCTGGACCTCGAAGACCAGCTGGACCTGGCCACGGCCGACCTCGGCGAGTGCCTCGGCCAGGACGACCGAATAGTGCCGGGGCAGCCACTCGACATAGAGGGCCGCCGGTACCTGGATGACGAGCGATCGGCCCTGGTCCACCTTCAGAGACGTGGGCTTGAACCAGGTCCAGAAACTGTGAGGCCCCACCTTGCCCTCGATCAGCGTCAACACCTGGTCCCAGATGGTCGTGGCGGGCATGGGGTGAGGAAGGCGAGTGATCCATCCCGGCGGTAACCGACACCATCCGGCTTCCCCCGCAGATCCTTCGTCCTTTTCCACAAGGTTTTCCACAGGTGTGGAAAACTCGGCGGGGCTGTGCGGGGCGAACGCACACTGTAACATGCCGGAAGGCCTTTACAGGTCCAGATGGACGGGCATACAATCGGAGGTTCGTTCCGAGGGAAAACATGGCTAGATCGAAGAAGGGCAAGCGTACATTTCAGCCGAACAACCGTCGCCGTGTGAAAAAACACGGGTTTCTCGTCCGAATGGCGACCCAGGATGGTCGGCAGGTGCTGAAGCGCCGCCGCGCCAAGGGCCGAAAGCGCCTGACGGTGTCTGACGAACGCTAGGCCAATGGCTGGGTTCCGCGCGCATGAGCATATTCGCGCGCGTGAAGAGTTCCAGCACATCTATGACACGGGCCGCCGCCTCTCGGGCCGCCTGATGACCCTCTTCGTGGGCCTGAATGACACCAACCAGCCACGACTGGGGATTGCGGCCACCCGCAAAATAGGGTCGGCCGTGGTCAGAAACCGAGCCAAACGCCTGGCGCGGGAGTTGTTTCGGCACCACAAACCGCTGGGTGGGCTCGACATCGTGGTCATCCCCCGCCGAGAGATGCTCGATGCGTCCTATATCACCCTCGAGGCCGAAGTCCGGGCCCTCCTCGACCGACGAGACGAGCCCGGACCGGCCCGGGTCGGTCTCGCCCTCATTCGCGCGTATAAGCT
>DATLLC010000224.1:0-11973 GCA_035538015.1 Vicinamibacterales bacterium | reverse complement strand
CGGTACCAGGAGGTCCTGAAGCGAGCGACTGGCACCTCGAACTCGGTGGCGATGAGGGGGCTCGAAGGAGCCGGCCTGGCCGGACTGGTCGCGGGCTGCTATTGTCTGGTCCGGCTGCGCACCCGTCCGCGGGAGCCAGCGGGACATCACTGAACCAACGCACGGGAGGCTCACGAATGGCTCCTCACGACAACGACCCAGTTCCGGACATCGAACCGGCTGCCGACGCGCCGCAAACTTCCGAGGTGAGCCGGCGCGCCTTCCTGAAGACCGTCGGCGTGGCCGGTGCGGCAGGGAGCGTAGCCGGCGCCGCCGGGAGTGTTGTGGGTCAGAGCGTCACCCTCGACGCGCAGACCCCGCCGACTCAGGCGCCGGCGCCGGGTCAGCCGCCACGCGCGGGCGCCACGAACCCGCCGGTCGAGCGCCCCTACATGCGCATCCGCCAAGAGGTAGCCGAGAACCTCGTCAAGCGGGGCATCGTCGGCTACGCCGATCACCTTCGGGTGCAGCCGGGTGAAACGATCAAGTTCATGGTGAGCAGCGAGGCGCCGCGCTACCGCGCCGACATCGTACGGCTGATCCACGGCGACGCGAACCCGGCCGGGCCCGGCATCAAGGAACAGGTCGTCGAGTCTCCAGCCAACGGCGAGTATGCGGGCAGGCGCCAGGAGATCCCGCTCGGCTCGTATGCCTTCGTCCCGGATCACCCGACGCTGCGCCTTGCCGGCAGCTTCACCTTCACCGCGTGGATTGCGCCCACCAGCCAGCGCGGCTCGTCGCCGGATTCGTTTGTCGGCTCCGAGGGGGTGCTCACGAAATGGGCGGGGCCTCGCGGCGGCTACGGCATCTTCATCGACGAGGAAGGCCGGCTCGCGCTCTGGATCAGCGACGCCTCAGGACGCATCGAGAAGCTCGCGAGCCAGCAGCCGCTCAGGCCCTGGGTGCCTGCCATCCCCGGCATGAACAACCGCCCGCAGGGGGTGACCACGGCGTGGTACTTCGTGGCGGTCAGCTTCGACGCGGGTTCGGGGCGCGTCGAGATCCATCAGGACCCGCTGAACACCTTCACGTTCGATCCGACGCGGGTCGTGACCGAGCGCACGACCACCATCAGGTCCCTGGCGACGAACGACTCGCCGCTGCTGATCGGTGGTGCATGGGAGCGGCCTGACAAGGTGTTCGCGCACTTCAACGGAAAAATCGACAATCCGCGCCTGTATCGGCAGGCGCTCAGCCGGGATGCGATTGCCGAAGTGAAGCAGGGGCGCTCGCCGGCGGCGCCGGTCGCGGCCTGGGACTTCTCCGCCGACATCGAGTCCGATCGAATCACCGACACGGGGGCGAGCGGGCTGCACGGCCGGACCGTCAACCTGCCGATGCGCGCCGTGACCGGGCACAACTGGGATTCGTTCGAGATGGACTACAAGCGGGCCCGGCAGCAGTACGGGGCCATCTACTTCCACGACGACGACATCGACGACGCACGGTGGGAAGTGGGTTTCGAGTTCCGGGTGCCGGAGACGCTGAAGTCGGGGATGTACGCGGCCCGCCTCCGCGGTGGCAACTACGAGGATTACATCCCGTTCACGGTCCGCCCGCGGAAGGGACGCCCGACCTCGGCGAAGGTCGCGCTGCTCATTCCGACGTTCAGCTACCTGGCCTACGCGGGGACCGGCACCAGCGCGTTCCGGCCGCTCAGCCTCTACTCGCGCCACAGCGACGGCAGCGGGGTCTGCTACTCCTCGCGACTGCGACCGATCACGAACATGCGGCCGAAGATCCAGACCAACAACCCCTGGCAGTTCATGGCCGACACGCACCTCGTCGACTGGCTCGACGTCAAGAAGTTCGAAGTCGATTTCTTCACCGACGAGGACCTGCATTTCGAGGGCGCGGCCGCGCTCGCCCCTTACAAGGTGGTGATGACCGCGACGCATCCCGAGTACTACTCGCTCGAGATGCTGAACGGGCTGCGGACGTACCTGAACGGCGGCGGGCGTCTGATGTATCTCGGTGGTAACGGATTCTACTGGGTGACGCCGATGGATCCGACCGGCCGCTACATCGAGGTGCGGCGGCGGGACGGTACGGAGCACTGGCAAGGGGCGCCGGGAGAGCACTATCACAGCCTGACCGGTGAACCGGGTGGCCTCTGGCGGTTTCGCGGCATGGCGCCGCAGCAGTTTTTCGGCGTCGGGTTCACGGCCCAGGGGTTCGATCGCAACCAGCCGTACACGCGGATGCCGGGAAGCTTCGATCCCCGTGCCGAGTGGATCTTCGAGGGCGTCGGCCGTGACGAGTTGATAGGCACCTACCCCTCACTGGTCCTGGAGATGGGCGCAGCCGGTTCCGAGCTCGATCGCGCGGACTTCGCGCTTGGCACTCCACCGCACACGCTCGTTTTGGCATCGTCATCCGGACATTCCGATGCGTACCAGCACGTCGTCGAGCAGATCAACACGTCGAACGGAGCCAGGCCGGGCGGGACGCAGAACCCGCTGGTGCGCGCCGACATGGTCTTTCTCGAGTACCCGAACGGCGGCGCCGTGTTCTCGTCCAGCGCCATCGCGTGGTGCGGGAGCCTCTCGTACAACAACTACGACAACAACGTCTCGCGGATCACGGAGAACGTCCTGCGGCGATTCGCCGCGGACGCGCCGTTCCCCGCCCCTCAGGCTCAAACACTCTCGAGCCAGAGGGCGTGACCGATGGAGGGCTGGGCACGCGACGAGTTCCTGCGCCGCTACGCGACGTCGCCGATCCACGTGCCGCGTCTCGAGCGGCTGCTGGCCGTGTACGGCGTCGAGGAGCACGACGACTCGTTCTGCCTCAGGTTCATCGCCTGGGACCGCGCCTGTAGGGACGGCGAGGCGGCGCGCATCGTCACCGAGATCCTGTCGGCGGGCGACCGGTCCGGCCGCATCAGGCGGCTCAGCGAGGACGCCCTGAGAGGCGCGATTCGCTGGATGAGCGAGTCGACGTGGTGGTCGGTGCCCGAGCGTGCGCGGCTTCTTCGCGACCGACTCGCGCCGGCTGACGACGGAGCGGTGGCGGAATTCGTGGGGTTTCTGGAGACCGCCGCCACGGCGGAGGACCCTCAGTTCCGGACGGCGGCGGAGTCGATCGCCCGACCGCTGGCGAGTGAGGCCGGCCACTAGCTTCTCACGTGTCACTTCGTGTCGTTGGAGCACAGAGGGGAGGGTGACGTTCATGTTCCGTCGAATGCGCTGGACCATCGCTGTGGTACTCCTGTCCGTGTCGCCGGCCGCCGCGCAGGATGCGACGATGACCGGCGCGGTCACGGACCCTTCGGGCGCGGTGCTGCCGGGGGCCACGGTCACCGTGACCGCGCGGGCCAACGGCCGCGTGTTCGAGAGCGTCTCGAACGAACGCGGGGAATATCGGCTGGTGGGGCTGCCACCCGGCATGTACGACGCCAAGGTGGAGCTGGCGGGCTTCGCCGGCGTGGTCACCAACGAGATCGAGCTGCTCGTGGGCCAGAACGCCCACGTGCCGTTCACGATGAAGCTGGCCACGCTGGATGAAACGATCACCGTGACCAGCGAGTCGCCGCTGGTCGACCTGCGCACCGCGCGGGTGGCCGGGAACATCGACCGGCGTCAGATGGAGCAGCTGCCGATCTCGGGCCGGAACTGGATGCAGCTGTCGATGATGGTGCCGGGGATCACCGCCAACACGGCCAGCGACACGCCGGGCATCAGCGGCCTGACGAACTTCCAGCTCAACCTCGATGGCCAGGAGATTACGCAGCACACGTCGGTCACCTCGTTCGGGCAGCCCGGCATCAGCCGCGAGGCGATTGCCGAGTATCAGGTCGTCACCAACATGTTCGACGTGACGAACGGGCGCTCCGCCGGGATCCAGGTGCAGGCCATCACCCGGGCCGGCACCAACCAGCTCCAGGGGAGCGTCTACGGATACTTTCGAGACGACAAGCTCAACGCGGCCGACGCGTATCTCAATCGCGTCCTCCCGTACTCGAACAGCCAGATTGGGGGCACGGTGGGCGGCCCGATCGTCCAGAGCAAGATGCACTACTTCGGGTCGTACGAGCGCGAGCGCGAGCCGAACACCGCGGTCATCAGCCCGGCGGCGCTGTCGCCGCAGCTGATCACATTGCCGATCGAGGAGAAGAAGGACTATTACCTTGGGCGGTTCGACGCGCAGTTCGGTACGAAGGATCACTTCACGGTCCGAGGCAACGTCTACAAACGATTCCTACCCAACGACGGCGTCACCGCCCATCCGAGCCGCGGCACCAAGAAGGACATCACGTCCTATTCCGCCACCGCGATCTGGTCGCACATCACGCGCAGCAACCTGCTGCAGGAGCTGCGTGGCGGCATCTACAAGTTCTACTGGACCTACGAGGGCATGGACGGCCTGATCCTCACTCCCGAGTATCAGTTCCCCGGCCTCATTCTCGGGCTGAACTGGAACTATCCCGAGTTCATCCGCGAGACACGCTACCCCTTCCGCTACGACCTGACGTGGAACGTCGGCACGCACGACCTGAAGATTGGCGGCGAATGGATGTACGCGGTTGACGATGGCGATTGGAAGGCGCGGGAGCGGGGCCAGTTCTTCTTCAGCGCGCTGCCGCCGGACGCGGGACGCCGCTTCCCGCTCGACCAGGATTCCACGCACTGGGATTTCACGGGGCTCGACCCGAACGTCATCCGCTTCGACCAGACCTACGCGGAGGATTGGACCTACAACGTCCCGCGCCCCCGCTACGCCGTCTGGATTGGCGATACCTGGGCCGTGAATCCCCGGCTCACGCTGAACCTCGGTGTGCGCTACGACGTGTCGCCAGGCGACTTCACCGCCCCGGACGTGACGGAGACCGACGTCGTCATCGACAACGGGCTGTATGTCACGAACGCCGGCTACCGTAACGACCTGCGGGACTTCAACAACGTGGCGCCGCGGGTGGGCTTCGCGTGGAACGTGACGGGCAGCGGGAACTTCGTCATCCGCGGCGGGACGGGGCTGTTCTACGGGCACATCGGCGGCAATCCGTCCTGGGATCAGCAGCTCTGGAACGGCCAGCGCGTGATCTTCAATTCGTACCAGAACGACCGGCTTCCCGGCTTCCTCAACGACCCGACGCGCGGCGTGACCGAGGACCAGATCCTGTCGGGCGCCGTGCCGCTGGCGCCTCAGAGCCTGTCGGTGATCGCGCACGACATCCAGACGCCGTACAGCTGGCAGACCATCCTCGGTTTCCAGAAGCGGCTCACCGAGGTGATGAGCGTCGACGCGGATCTCGTCTACAAGAAGGGCTACCACTTCGAGACCCAGAACGATCCGAACCTGTTCTACGACCCGGCGACCGGCCTGTCGAAGAACCCGCTCACCTTCGGGCGGCCGAGGAATGATTACGGGCCGTTCCGGCTGATCGGCACCGACGCCACTTCGGAATACCTGGCGCTGGTGACGGCGGCCAACCGCCGCTACCGCAACAACTATCAGTACGGCATCACCTACACGCTGATGTTCTTCGACAACGGCTCAGGGCTTGGCGGCGCCGGCTACGGCAACACCTACATCAACCCGTTCGACATCAACTACAACTGGGGCCGATCGGCCAGCTTCCAGCGTCATACGCTGCGGGCCAACAGCATCGTCAGCCTGCCGTGGAACATCCTGCTGGCGACGATCTTCCAGTTCGGCTCCGGCAACTACAGCAGCGTCAACACCGGCTTCAATCTGCTGGGTGGCCCTGGCGCCAACCGGTTCCGCCGTGACGGCACCTTCGTCCCGGTGAACACATTCCTTGGCGATCCGGTGCAGTCCCTGGACTTCCGGCTGTCGAAGGAGTTCAAGATCGGACCGCGGTTGAGGGTGACGGGCATTGCCGAGGTGTTCAACATCTACAACTACAAGCGCTACTCGTACAACCTGGTGGAGACCAACGCCGCGTACCAGCAGGCCAACGCGTCGGCAGGGCCGCCGCGGACGGGACAACTCGCATTCAAGGTGCAGTTCTGAAAGAGGACGGTCCCTGCCCCTGGTGACAGGGACTGTCCCCCTCTTCCATAGTCATGCTTGGCAGAATCGCCTTCGTTGTTGGGGTCGCCCTCCTGGCCATCGGCGCCGTCGCCGCTGACGGCGATGATGCGCGGTATTCGAGCCCGCTCGCGTGGAAGAAGGAGCGCTTCTCACGCGTCCTCGCGCTCGGCTACACCGACCTCGGTGCCAACGGTCGCGGCGTCACGGAGATTCGGTCGCTGGGAGGCGAGTCGTGCCTCGTGGGTCCGACCGTGGGCTTCGACGTGGACGACGGGTACGCGTTCGACATCGACGAACGCGTCGATCTCACGATCAGCTACGTGCCCGAGCTCACCACCGCGCAGGCCATCGTCGTCCTCTACGATAAGAACGCCGGGGACCCTCGCGGCGCGGTGGAGATCGTTCCGGAGCGCGTCGGGACACGCGCGCGCGCCACGATTGCGCTGGACCGGGCGCGCCTGGCGGGGCAGGGCGCGCAGGGCGTGGACCTGGCCATCACTGGCCGTCAGGGCGTCATCGGACTCTGCGACATCACCATCGCGCGGAGCGGCACGACGCGCCTGCCGACCGGGTTCGGTCGACTGCGACTCGCGGTCAAGGATGCCGCGACCGGCCGGGCGGTGCCGGCTCGCGTCGGCCTGTACGATGAGACCGGCCGCCTGCCGCTGCCGTCGGACCAGGCCATTCCCGTCCGCCGCTTCACCGATCAAATCCGCCGCGTCTGGTTGAATCGCCGCACGTTCTGGCCCGTCGAGAGCCGCGAGGCCTTCTACGTGGACGGGTCCTACGAGGCGCGTGTCCCTGCGGGTGCGTACGACCTGGTGGTCTCGCGCGGCCCGGAGTACCGCCTCCTTCATCGGAAGGTCCGCGTTCTGCCGGACGAGGTCACGCCGGTGGAGGTTGCGCTGACTCGCTACGACGACCTGCCCGCGCGCGGATGGTATTCGGGGGAGTCGCATCTGCATCTGCAGCGCGACGAGGTTGCGGATCGAGAGGTCTGGCAGCAGGTCGCGGCAGAGGATCTCCACATCGCCCACCTGCTCGAGATGGGCAACATCATGGGCACTTACTTCAAGCAGCCGGCATGGGGGAAGCCGGGCCGGTACGAACGGGACGGTGTAGCGCTGCTGTCAGGCCAGGAGGATCCGCGTACGGTCGCGCGGGGCCACACCATCCACTGGAACGTGGAACGGCACACTCACTTCGAGCGCGACGCCTTCTTCCAGTATCACCACGTGTTCGAGCGCACGCGCCTGGGAGGCGCGGTGACGGGCTACGCGCATCACGGCGAGTTGTTCAATGGACGCCGCGGGCTCGCCATCGATGTGCCATTCGGACTCGTGGACTTCATCGAGGTCCTTCAAGGCGGCCGCATCGCGACGGAGACCTGGTACAACTTCCTGAATCTCGGGTTCCGGATTCTTCCCGTGGGCGGCGCCGACTGGCCCTATTTCGGTCCGACGCTGCCCGGCGTCGAGCGGACCTACGTCAATATCGACGGCCCCTTCTCCATCGACGCATGGCTCGAGGGGTTCCGTCGCGGCCGCGCCTACGTGACCAACGGTCCGTTCCTGGAGTTGCGCGTCAACGGCCAGCCCATGGGCGCGGAGCTGAAAGTTCCACGTGGCGCCACGATCGAGATCGAGGCGTCCGCCCGCCTGAACCCGGACGTGGACACACTCGATCGCCTCGAGCTGGTGGTGCTAGGCGATGTCGCTCGTCAGGAGCCCGCCCGCGGTCAGGATCGCGTGCAGTTGAAGGCCACCCTCACCGCCGATCGCAGCCAGTGGCTGGCGATTCGCGCCTACGGCCGTCATCAGGAGCAGCAGTTCACGACCATCGCGCACAGCGCCCCGGTCTACGTGGTCGTCGGGGACGAACCCACGTGGAAGGCGGATGCGTTGGAGCAGCTGGTGGCCATCCAGCGAGGCCACTTGAACGACCTGCTTCGCGAGCCGGTCAATGCCGATGGGGACCTCGAGTTCTTCGAAACGCGCGACACGATCGTGGAGCAGTGGCAGCGCCAGCTGCCGACGCTGACGCCGCGCGTCAAGGAAGCGGATGCCCGCTATGCGGCTCTCCTCGACCGCATCCGGCGAACGCCCTGAACGGCTTGAGGGATCGGCCCCGGCCGGTGTAAGGTGCCCGCACGAGCGCAGCCGGAGACTGCGCGCCCATCGTGCCGCCCGTCACGCACCTGACTCTCGTCGCTCTCGTGTTGCTGCTGCCGGTGGCCGCGGAGGCCGCCGGGCAGTGCAACCCTGACTGCACGCATGGAACCAAGGCATGCGTCTGTGCGATTGACGGCAGGAACGTGACGCTCACGGCGATCGGCGGCATCGACCGGCAGCCGCTCCGCCTCGGGGAGGCGCTCGATCCCGGTGACGAGATCGCCAGCACCGATCCGAACGCCGTCGTGGCGCTCACCTGCCCGAAGAGCTCGTCGATCAACCTGCACGGGCGCTTCAGGAGCGTCATCCTGCCGCCCGCCTCCGGCCAGGACTGCGCCCTCAGCCTCCTGGCCGGCAACGCCGACGTGCAAACGAACAATCCCACGGAGCTGAGCGCGGGCACCACTCTCATGGGCTCGAAACGCACGACCTACGCGATGCGGGTCTCGAGCGACGCCACCGTTGCCTGCATGGTGTTCGAGGGCGAAGTGCAGGTGCACAACCTGGCCACCGGCGCCGTGCGCCCGCTGACGACGCTGATGTCGGCGAGCTGGAAGAGCGGGGCCCTCCAGCAGTACGGCGTCCCCATTTCCGAGCCGGAACTGTTGAGCACGGCTCGTCTGTACGCCAGGGCCGAGACCGCGAGAGTCCGGGCGCGCGAGGCGTCGGTTGCCAATCCGGCGACGCTGCAGCGGGAGCTCGAAGCGCGACATGCGGCGGTGCTCCGGGCGCCGCAGGACCCGCGGGCGCGTCTCGAGCTGGCCACGTTACAGTCCAGATTGCGCCTCAGCTCGCCGGCGTTGTATCAGCTCGACGTCGCCGAGCAGCTCGGTGCTGCCGGATCGGACCAGGCTGCCGCGATTGCGGCAACGCGATGGGTGATCTACAAGCAGGACCGGCGCGAGCAGGACGCGGCGCGCGAGGCCGAGAAGCTCCGGACAATCGACCCCGCCCGCTACAAGTTACTCCAGGAGATCGAAGCGAAGGCCATCACGACCGCACCTGCGGACAACCGCCCTCCGAGTGTGACCGCCTCGGCGACACCGCCCACCGTGACGCCCGGTCAGCCGACGACGATTGCCGTGACGGTCAGGAACGCCTCGGGGCGGCCGGTCAGCGGCGCGAAGGTGGTGGTGTCCGCCGATGGAGGTACGTTCACCGGCGCCGGGCAGCCGCGCTTCATCGATGGCGTCACGAGTGCGGAGGGGATCTTCAGGGCCGAGTGGCGCTGTCAGCCGTGTGCGCCGGCTTACCAGTTCGGCGTTGAGGTGAGCGGAACCGGGCTTCAGTCGCAGAAGACGACGCTCGGCGTGAAGACCCGCTGACGCCGGCTGAGGAATCGCGTGGGGCGAGGCTCATCCGGCGGGTCAGGGAAGTGGAAGCAGCGCTTCGCCGCTTACAAGGAGGATTTGCTCAAGGCCCTCCTCCTGACGGCGCCGCTGGCGCTCGTGGCCCGCATCAACGAGCAAGTCGGCGCCCGGCTCTTCGCCCAGCCCTGGCAGGCGATCTGGTTCCTGATTCCCATCGCGATTGCGGCGGCGCTTCTCCGCCACCGCGCCGTGCGCCGGCACGCGCTCAATCCGGATCGGCGGATGCTCTGGTTCCTCGCGGCCTACATCCTGCTCTTCACCGTCGCGTCGCAATCGAGTTTCCTGGACGTGAGCCGCGAGCTCTCCGCATTCGGTACGACAGCGTCCCGGCGCAGCTTGACCCCGGTGTCGTGGGGCGACTGGCGCTACCGACTCGTGCCCCGCGAGCCGGACCGCGACGCGCTGATCGTCGTGCTCCTCCGGCCCGGTGCCGGTCGATCCCTGGTCGACGCGCGCAAGGAAGTGGTGGACCTCGTGGCCCTTGCGACGAACCATCAAGCGGCCGGCGTCGCGCTCGACGTCTACTTCAAGGAGCCGTCGCCGATCGACCCATTGCTGTGCCAGGTGATCGACTCGGCCGCCAGGTCGATGCCGGTCCTCGTGGGGTACGGATTCGAAATGCAGGAGGGCCGGGTGGTCGAGTTCGGCGTGCCTTCCACTCTCCAGCCCTGCCTGCCGCGCGACCGGCTCACCCATCTGGCCGGCTTCCTGGACTTCGATCTGGTCAGCCGCCTGACGCCGCTCTTCTTCAGGGGCGACCGCGCTCGCCCGGCCCTCGGTCTGGCCGTTGCCACGGCCGTGCACCGACGCTCGTCCGACGCGAGGACGCGCGCGGGCGACGCCTCCCTCGATCTGCCGGGCGACGGGCTGGTGCGCTTCGTTGCGCCGGCCGCCGGTGGACCCCTGGTCATCCGGTTCGAGGAGCTGCAGGGCCAGGTCCGCGATGCGAACCTGTTGCGCGGGCGGTTCGTGATGGCGGGCGAAGCGGAAGGAGACTCGTTCGACACCCCCTTCGGCCGCCAGCCCGGCATCGTCATCCACTCCTACGTCGCACACTCCCTGATTGAAGGGCACTACATTCGGCGCCACTCGTGGTGGCTCGGCTTCGCGTTGACCCTGGTGTTCTGCTATGCAATGGCGGTCTGGTGCGCGCGAGGCGCGAGCGTCAGCGGTCTGGTGCTGCTATGCGCTGCGGCCACGGCGATCGTGCTTGCCATTGCCGCGGTCAGCATCGTGGTGGGCCCGTACTGGTTCGACGTGGTGTACCCGGTGGTGGCGGTCTGGGTCCTCCTGCCGCTGCTGCTTGGGGCGAGGCGTGCGATCCAGGCCGTTCAGCTTGCCTTGCCCGCGCAATCGAGACGATAGTGTTCAGTCCCGCATGTGCGGACGACACTGGAGGTGAATCCATGGCCAAGGCAGCCAGTCCGGTCCCGGCAGGGTTCCATACGATAATTCCGCAACTTACGCTCGACGACGCCGCGCAGGCGATCGACTGGTACAAACGGGCGCTGGGCGCGACCGAAGTAAGCCGCGGTCTCGGGCCGGACGGCAAGATCATGCACGCCGAGATCGTGATCGGCAACTCACACTTCTTCGTCAACGACACGATGATGGGGCTTAAGGGCCCGCAGGCCCTGGGCGGCTCCCCGGCCTCGTTCTGGCTGTACGTCACCGACAGCGACGCGCTGTTCCAACGCGCCGTCGAGGCAGGTGCGGCGGTGCAGATGCCGATGGACAACCAGTTCTGGGGTGACCGTGCCGGGTCCATCGCCGATCCGGCCGGCTACAGCTGGTGGATTGCCACGCGCAAGGAGGATCTGACGCACGACGAGATCCAGGAGCGCGCGCGGGAGGTCTTCAAGCAGATGGCCGGAGCGCCGACGGCTGGCTGACCCGGCCACGGTCGCGGCATTCAGCGCGCTGACGCTCGCGGTCGTCTGCCTCTGGTGGCCGCGATCGATCGCGCGACCGGTGCCGGTACCCGTATGGACCGTGCCTGCGGCCATCGCGCTGGCTGTCGCCGTGGTGGCGGGCCTCGTCGATGGCCGCGGGCTCGTGGCGGTGCTGGCCATGCCACGCGGCGATATAGACCTGAAGGCCACATTTTGGGAAGCCCCTTTCCCCGCACAGGGTCGCGTCCCAGAGCGAGATTGTCGTCTGCCGGACGACCGGCTCGATGCTCATCCCGGCTCGGCGTTTGCATCCTTCACCTTGCGATGCGCGTCCGCTCGAGCTTCGACCTGAGCCGCACACGCGGGCGACCTGGCGGGGGCACGCCCGAGACGATCGGTCCGGGGCGCGTCTCGCGGCGCGGCCTGGTTGGAGCAGCGGCCATCGCGTCGCTGATCTCGGTCGCGGCCTGCTCGTCGTCTTCGACCAGCGTCACATCGCCCACC
>DATLLC010000223.1:0-6470 GCA_035538015.1 Vicinamibacterales bacterium | reverse complement strand
CCCGCGCCTATGACGTCGACGGCCGGCGCGTCGGCTACCTGTTCTTCCGCAACTTCGTCCGGCCATCGGTGGCCGCGCTGAGCGAGGCGTTCGATGCCCTGCACCAGGCCGGCGTCACCGAGCTCGTTCTCGATCTCCGTTACAACGGCGGGGGGCTGGTCGACGTCGCGGTGCACCTCTCGAGTCTCATTGGCGGCGTGCTGACCGCCGGTCAGCCGTTTGCCACTTTTTCGCACAACGTTCGCAACGCATTCCGCAACGAGACGCTGCGCTTCGCCGATGCCCCATCATCGGCGCCTACCTTGTCGCGGCTGATCGTCATCACCTCCCGATCCTCGGCCTCCGCGAGCGAACTGGTCATCAATGGGCTGCGGCCCTTCATGCCCGTTGTCCTGGTCGGAGACGCCACCTACGGGAAGCCCGTTGGGCAGTACCTCATCGAGTTCTGCAGCAAGGTCCTCGCACCTGTCTCCTTCTCGCTCAAGAATGCCAATGGCGAAGCGGACTATTTCGATGGCTTCGCTCCCACCTGTGTGGCCGGCGACGGCATCGAGCGTGAGCTTGGCGATCCTGAGGAGGCCTCGCTCGCCGAGGCCTTTCACTTCATCCGCCACGGGAGCTGCAGCGCGATTCCGGAATCGGCCAAGGCCCGGCGTCCTGCCGCCGGACCCGACCGGAGAGCGGTCGGCTGGCAATCGCTCGTCAACGCGTACTGAGCCGCGCAGCCTGGGGCCGCGGCGCGTTCAGTCGGACAGGCTTGTGTTCCTCCTCCTGCCGGGATAGCGTCTGACCATCGTGTGGAACCCCCATCACGCGGAGGTAGGGCCATGACGTCGGCGCGGATCTGGCGAACGCTGCCATGCATCGTTCTGCTCGTGATGTCGGCGTCAGCCCAGGCCTGGGCGCAGGCGTACCCGAACGCCAAGACCGGCGGCAACTACATGCACAATTACCTGCTGCCGCCGGCGGCGAGCAGCACGCCGTGGTGGCCGGCCTGGTCGCCCGACGGGCAGTGGGTCGCCTTCGCCATGGACGGCTCCCTCTGGCGCATGCGGGTGAACGGCGGCCGCGGCGACGGCGTCGCCGAAGAGATTTTGCGTGACAGGGAATATCTCTCGTCGCCAGAGTGGTCTCCCGACGGCCAATACCTGGCGTTCACGGCCGACGATGACGGGAAGAGCATCAACCTCCGGGTCCTGCATGTGGCGACCGGCGTCGTGACGGCAGTGACCAGTGGCGCGTTCGTCAACATCGAGCCCGCGTGGTCGCCTGATGGCCGGCGCCTCGCCTATGTGACCACCGCACCCAACGGCTTCTTCAACGTCGTTGTCGCGGCCATGTCGGACGGGCGGCCGACCGATCAGGTCCAGGTGACCGTGGATCACCGCTTTGGCGGACCGCGGCTGTACTTCACCGACGAAGACGTGCACCTCGCACCGGCCTGGTCACCCGATGGCCGCGAGCTATTGCTGGTGTCGAACCGGGGTATTCCGCTCGGGTCGGGAGGCGTCTGGCGGGTAGCGGTCGAGCGCGACGTGATGAACACCGGACGTGCCAGGTTGATTCACAAGGAGGAAACGCTGTTCCGGACGCGTCCGCAGTGGTCGCCGGACGGGAAACGGTTCGTTTACGCCTCGCACCTCGGAAGCCAGTTCACCAACCTCTTCGTGCTGCCGACGACCGGCGGCGAGCCCTACAAGATGACCTTTGGCGAGTACGACACGTTCCTGCCGCGATGGTCCCCGGACGGCGAATGGATCGTGTGTATCTCCAACGAGCGCGGGCTCCCCCAGCTGAAGTTCCTCAAGGCATGGGGCGGCGAGGCGCACCTTGCGGCGATCACCAGCAAGAAGTGGAAGACCCCGATGGGCCGGCTGGACGTCCGGATCGTCGACGAGCGTGGACGCGAGACCGAAGCGCGCGTCTACCAGACCGCGGCGGATGGCAAGCCGTATACTCCGGCGGACTCGTACGAGCGTCTGTCTACGCTCTCGCGCCACCTGTTCCACACCCGAGGCCGATACGAGGCTGAGGCGCCGCCCGGGCCCTTCCGGATCGAGGTGACCAAGGGTTTCGAGTACGCGGTCGCCCGCCAGGACATCGAGGTCAAGGCCGGTCAGATCACCCCCGTGACCGTGACCCTCACACGACTGGTGAATCTGAAGGCGAAGGGCTGGTACTCCGGCAGCAACCACGTGCACATGAACTACGCCGGCAATCTGCACAACACGCCTGGGAACATGATGATGATGGCGGCGGCCGAGGACATGGACATGTCCAGCCTGCAGATCGCGAACAAGGACAACCGCGTCCTGGACTACCAGCACTACACGCCCGGCCAGGATCAGCATCCCGTTTCCACGCGCACCCGGGTGATGCACGTCGGGCAGGAGTATCGGCCGCCGTTCTATGGACACATCTCGCTGTTCAACCTGACGTCGCACCTGATCTCGCCGTTCGTAACAGGCTACGAAGGCACCGGGGTGGAAAGCCTGTATCCCTCGAACACCGACATCTTCCGCTACGCGAAGGAACAGGGCGGCATCGGTGCGTACGTCCATCCGTACTACGGTGACGCCGACCCCTTGGAGACCGGGCTCGGAACCGCCAAGACCTTCCCGGTCGACGTCGCCCTAGGGGCGGTCAGCTATCACGAGCTCTGGTCGCAGAGCGCCGGCAACGCGCCCCTCGAGGTCTGGTACAAACTGCTCAACAACGGCTTCCGGGTTCCGGTAACCGGTGGTGAAGACTCGATTTCGAGCCTGCATCGCGTGGAGCTGGTCGGCTCGGTTCGCGGCTACTTCCACCTCGGGACCGCGCCGCTGACATGGGTGGCCTGGATGAAGGCGATGCTGGCGGGCCGCGGCTTCGTCACCAACGGGCCGCTCATCGAGTTCACGGCGAACGGCAAGGTGATGTCCGGCGAGGAGATCGCCCTGCCGGCGGCAGGCGGGACGGTGTCGTTTCAGGCGACGGTGACGTCGCTTGCGCCGATCGCGCGCGTCGAGCTGGTCTCGAACGGCCAGGTCGTGCACGGCGTGGACGTGACGGCCGGCCAGCAGACGGTGAGCTTCGCACACACGCTGCGGGTTTCGAGCTCGTCCTGGTATTCCCTGCGAGCTGTCGGTGCCGCCGACACCTTCCCGGTCGAGAACACACGGCCGCTCGCGGTCACCAATCCGATTTACGTGATCGCCGGTGGACAGCCGATCCGCGACAAGGGGGCCGCGGCCTACTTCGTAAAGTGGATCGATCTGCTGACCGGCATGGCCGAGGCGCATCCGGGATGGCGCAGCGACAAGGAGAAGGCGCACGTGCTCAGTCAGTTCAAGGAGGCGCGCGACGTCTTCGTCGCCCGCGGCGCCGAGGCCGCGAAATAGCACGCGAAACCGGTGCCCGAGTATCCCGACATCGAGCTCTACCTGCACGCGCTCGCGCCGCGCGTGTCAGGTCAGCCGCTGACCCGGATTCGGCTGGCCAGCCCCTTCCTGGTGCGCTCCATCGATCCCCCACTCGAAACCTGTGCCGGGCGCCGCGTGGTCGGACTGCGACGCCTTGGCAAACGGGTCGTCTTCGAGCTCGACGCGGAGTACTTTCTGATCATCCACCTGATGATTGCCGGCCGCTTCCGCTGGCGCGAGGTAGGCGCGAAGGTGCCGGGCAAGGTCGGCCTGGCGGCACTCGATTTTCCCAGTGGCACGCTGCTCCTCACCGAAGCCGGCTCGCAGCGGCAGGCTTCGCTGCACGCCGTGCGCGGCGCGGCCGCCCTGGCCGCCCACGATCCGGGCGGTGCCGACGTCTTTACCCTCACGCTCGATGAATTCGATCGGCAGCTCCGGCGCGAGAATCACACCCTGAAGCGCGCACTCACCGACCCGAGACTCTTCTCCGGCATCGGGAACGCCTATTCGGACGAGATCCTTCTGGCGGCTCGCCTGTCGCCGCTGCAGTTGACGAGCCGGCTCGAGCCCTCAGCGGCGGCGCGATTGTTCGACATTACCCGGACGGTGCTCCGCGCGTGGAAGGACCGGCTGATCCAAGAGACAGGCGGGGACTTCCCCGAGAAGGTGACGGCCTTTCGGGAAGGTATGGCCGCGCACGGCCGGTATGGCCTCCCGTGTCCCGTGTGTGGGACGTCGATTCAGCGGATCAGGTACGCCAGCAACGAGGCCAATTACTGCCCGACCTGCCAGACCGGCGGGCGCCTTCTCGCCGACCGCGGCCTGTCGCGCCTGCTGAAGGGGGACTGGCCTCGGACCCTGGAAGAGTTGGAGCGAAGGAAGGCCGGGCCCTAGCGTGGTGAAAGAATTTCCGTCGTCCTGCATTACCCCTCCACTTCGGCGGTCTGAGTCACCTCCCCGCCCGGTGCCGGCGCCTCGTCGGGCCGAATCTCGCGTTTGTACGTCAGGCAATCGGCCAGGTAGTCCAGCGCCGCTCCATCAGCGCGGTTCAGCAGCATCTCCAGCGCCGAACGCGGGTGGGGCGGCTCGGCTTCACGAAGCTGCATTGACGGGAAGCTGCCATCCTCGCGCCGCCCGACGTCTCGACACCAGAAGTCGAGGTGCCACCTGGTGAACTGTCGTACTCGGGCCAGACCGTGGTCGTCCTCTCCCCAGTGCTCGCGGGCGAGCGTGACGTAGCGTCGACCGACCTCGACGCGGTGATCGGCCTGCACGTCAAGGTACTTACCGGCATGCTCGCGGAAGATCCACGGCCGGATGAGCGCCGCCCGGGCGGTCATCACCGCGGCGCACCCCGACCGCGTGCGGAGCGGCTCGACCTCGTGGCCGAACAGCACGTCACCGTTGCCGATGACTGGGATGGGAACGGCGGCCGCCACTGCGGCAATGGCTTCCCAGTCGGCTGCAGCGCGATAGCGCGCACTCCGCGTGCGGCCGTGCACGGTCAACGCGTCCGCCCCCCCGTCGGCGATCGCCCGGGCCTGGTCGATGACATTGCGCGCATGGTCGTTCCAGCCCAAGCGGATCTTGGCCGAGATGGGGATGTGACCGACGGCTTTCTTCATGGCCTCCACCAGCCGCCGCTGCCGGCTCGGCTGGCGGCCCAGCGACGCCCCAAGGCCCTTGTGCGTGAAGTGATCGATCGGACAGCCGCAGTTGAGGTCCACGAAATCCGCGCCCCGCGCCTCGACGAGCGCGGCGGCCCAGCCCAGTTCCTCGGCGTTTGTGCCGGCCAACTGCACGCCGAAGCAGGGCTCGCCCTCGAACCGCCGGACGAGGGCGAACTCGCCCTGTCGCCGCTGCTTCAGGCGCCGCGCCACGGTCATCTCGCTCACGGTGATGCGGGCGCCGAGCTCGACGCAGAGGCGCCGGTACGGCAGGTTCGAGCCCTTCGTCATCGGACCCATGACGAGGGCGCCGTGGAGGCTCTGCAGAAATGAGGACATCAGGACGATGATAGTGTCGGGAGACCGTGCGCGGAGATGAGCTAATGACGCCAAGACACCGTGGCTGGACGTGGGCGAGATACCCGGGGCTGCTGATACTCCTGGCGGCCGGCCTCGCCGAGGCCCAGGCCGCGCCCAGGCTCTTCCTGTGGAAGGTTACGTCGCCACAGGGAAACGATGCGTACCTCCTCGGATCAATACACGTGCTCTCAAAGAGCTTCTATCCGCTGAGCCCGGTCATCGATGAGGCCTTTGGGACGTCGAAGACCCTGGTCGAAGAGGTAGACCTCGACGAGATGAACGATCCGGCGACGATGATGGGGCTGGTCGGGAAGGCGATGCTCCCCGACGGCCAGACGCTCGACCAGGTCGTCTCCAAAGACACCTACGCTGCGGTGCGGACCCGGGCGGATGCGCATGGGCTGCCGATGCCGATGCTGCAGCGGATGAAGCCCTGGATGGTGGCCGTGGCGTTGACGGCCGCCGAGATCTCGAAGGCCGGCTTCGATAGCAAGCTCGGTATCGACCAGCACTTCTTCGAAAAAGCCAAGGCCATCGGGATGCCGCGCCGCGCGCTCGAGACCGTGGCGTACCAGTTCGATCGACTCGACGGCCTGGCCGCCACACTGCAGGAAGCGTCGTTGAAGACGATGCTGGCGGACATCGACACCCAGGCGCGCAACATCGAGATCATGGCGAGCGCCTGGCGGGCGGGCGATACGGCCACGATGGAGCGCTTGCTGATGGAGGGCTTCGCGGAGGCGCCCGAGATCGCCGAGCGGCTTCTCTACGAGCGCAACCGCAACTGGGTGGAGCCGGTCGAGCGCTGCCTCGCCGGCAATGCCCGCTGCTTCGTCGTCGTCGGCGCGGCGCACCTGGTCGGGCCCGGCAGCCTGGTGGAACTCCTGCGCGCCCGCAAGCACATGGTGGAACAGCAGTAGCCGCCGGGCCGGTGACAGCGGCGCGCAGAGGAGCCGGCGGCGCTCACCGCCGGCGCATCTTGGCCACCTCGGAGCGGCACGGGCAGCCTTCGACGTGATCGTTCACGAGGCCCATGGCCTGC
>DATLLC010000222.1:0-15356 GCA_035538015.1 Vicinamibacterales bacterium | reverse complement strand
TGGTCTGCGCGGCGGCGTCATCGACGAGCGGACACGTCAGCTGGGTTGCCGAACGCGCAGTGGCGGGCACGACGAGCACGTTGGCGATTGGCAGGCGGGTGTGATCGAACTGCACGCTCACGGCATCGCCACCCAGGTTGCTTCCGGTGAACGTCAGCACCGTGCCCAGCTGCGCCGCCGGAAGAGACGGCAACCGGGGGCGCCTGGCCGTGTCCTCTGGCACGCTGACGTGGATGGCTTGGAGGAACGGGAACGGCCCCAGCTGCGTCTCGACGCCGCGGTCGTCTTCGCCGCGCCGCAGGACCGGCAGCGCGCCGGGGGCCGTCTCGTCGCTTTCAATCAGGATGACCGTACCGACGTAGGCGACCGAGAGGGCGTAGGGCGCCTGGAAGAACACCGACCAGAGCTTGGACAACTCTTCGAGCGACAGCGACAGCGGCGTGAACTTGATCTGCTCGACCGCGTCAGCGAGGTTCGAGAGCGACAGA
Organism: Vicinamibacterales bacterium; assembly: GCA_035538015.1. GTDB lineage: Bacteria > Acidobacteriota > Vicinamibacteria > Vicinamibacterales > UBA2999 > VFZN01. The sequence goes on along the minus strand of DATLLC010000222.1, from coordinate 14,868 downwards.
AACGGCGCGGCGGCAATCGCGTCCTGGATCATCTGGCGCAGCAAGACCGGCTGCGCGTGCAGATCGCGCACCGCCGCCCCCAGCATCCGCTGAGGCTCGAGCTCGGTCTCGTTGCCGTAGAACGTCAGGAGGTAGTGCAGGTCAATGGCCGCGGTCGGTCGGCTCGTCAACATGCCGTTGGCGGCGCGCGTCGGCAGGTCGCTGTTCCGGAGCGCGGCGTTTGGCGAGATCTGGTACAGGAACAGGCGGACACGGGCATCGGCCGGCGCGGTCGCGTCGGGTCGCGTCGTCAGGACATCCGATCCGGGAACCACCGACTGAACGGCGGTGCGCACGACCTGCGACAGGGTTCGGGTGACAGTGGCAATCGCCAGGGCGTTACTCACGGGCCGCCCCTTTGCGCTGCTTGAGATATTGCTCGAGGCTCATCGCCGGTGGTCGCGACTGCGCCTTCCGCACCGCGGGGGCGGGGACGGCTGCGCGGATCTCGACCCGCCCGATCGTCACGTGGATGGTCGGGCCTTCTGGAACAGCCGGCCGCTCGACGTCGGGCGCCGCCACAGGCCTCGAGACCTGCGGTGTAAACACTGCCTCCAGACGGGCAACCCGCTCACGGGGTTGCGGCGCTGGCGACGTCGTTTCCGGTCGTGGCCGCTCGGCGTGCCGGACGCTCTCGGTCGCGATCCGATCGCCCAGCGGCGATCGGTCGGGCTCCCGCGTGGGCCCGCGACTTGGCGCCCGATCACGCTCCCTCTGCTCCACAGCCCTGCGGAGAGCGTCAGGCGGGCGCGCCGGCACGTCAAGGTCCCGACCGGGCCTTCCGACCAGAGTCACGCGCGGTACCCGCGCGGGATCCTGCGGGTCGCCCGCAGGCGGCTGCGCATCGGCGCGTCTACGCGCGCTTCTTGTGCCGACTCGTGGTTTCGCAACAGGCCCGGGCGCTTCTGTCTCGGCCTGCTCGTTCTCACCGCCAGACGGAATGGTGACATCGACGGCGTCGTGGCGGCGGTTGCGCGTGGGCCTGTGGTCGACGGGCGCACTCGCTGGGACAGGCGACACGTCGATCGGGTCCGGCCATTCCGGCGTGTCGGGCGAGGACGGCGCGAGCCCAGGCACCGCGACGGCCGGCTGCCGCGGCGGCTCGAAGCGCGACGCCAGGCGAGGCTGGATCGCGAGGTCGGGCTGCCGGGCCCTGAGCACGAGCTGAGTGAGGTAATCCGTCACAATGCGCTCCGACTAACCGTGAGCGGCCAGCTCGAGATAGGCCTGCCGCCGTGCCGGCGTCATCGCCAGGATGTCTGCCTCGCGCCATCCGTAGGCGCGCGCGAGCGTGTGAACCTCGCGCAATACATGAACGACCCAGTCGTGTACCTCGCGCATGAGGTAACCGGCGATGTCGAACAACGCGACCCACTGGTGGTGGCAGTCGGGACAACTCACCGCGAGCCTCGTGTCGGACTGGGGATCGGCCTCGCTCATGCGCGTGACGATCGCCTCTGCCACCGTCGCAGGGAGTCGCCGACCTCTGGCCTCGTCCGCATCGCCGTCATCGACGCCCGGTTGCACGACGGACTGAATGCATCGGCCCAGCAGGTGCTCACGCGCCGCCTGGGGATCGCCGAGCTCGCCTGCCGACGCCAGATCGCCGCTGTTGGGCAGACGGAACCGGACGCGATAGCCATCCTTGAACAGCGTGAGATCTCCGCCTGCCTCGGATGGCAAAGCCGCCGCGGGCGGGCGGAGGTCGTCGACGTCCAACGCCAGCTCGAGCCGCTGGCCACACCGAGGGCATGTCGTGACGCTGGTCACGTGCTGGCCGAAGAGCTGCTCGCGGAGAGTGAGCAGACGGCCATCGCGCTCGCCGACGCTCAGTTCGGCCATGGCCTCCATCGAGCAGCCCGGCGAGGCCAGCGACAGAAGGATCAGTGCCTGGTCAACCGGTGGCCGACCGAGCGCACGCTCCCACGCCGACACGAGTTCTGCAGCCGAGACGTTCCGCATGTGCGTCGAGTGCCGTGCGGTTATTGCGGCGGTTCCGTGAAGGTCTCTTCAGCCGGTTCGGGGACCTCGTAGTCGCGTTCCCAGCCCTCGTTCTCGAGCTTGAGCGTCTGGATGGCCACCGCGTTGGCATTGGCGTCGAGGTCGGGCTGTGCCTGGTACTCCGACACCCAGCATCGATAGACCTTGTACGAGATCGCCAGCTGCCCGGCCTCGTTGTACATCTCGATGATGATGTCCTTGCGGAAGTCCTTGAGCGACACTTCCGCGCCCAGCCCCGATCCGAAGTTCCAGACCTTGTTGGCCCACTTCTCGAATTCGGTGTCGTGCGTCACGCCGCGCTCGAGCGTGACCGCTTCGTACTTGGTCCGGCCTGGCGACTTGCGGCTGGAGCTCGGGTCGCCGCCCTCGCGATGCTCGACCACTTCGGTCGATCGCTTCAGCGACCCGACCTTGCTGACGCCGGCGACGTACTTGCCATCCCACTTCACACGGAACTTGAAGTTCTTGTACGGATCGAACCGCTCCGCGTTGACGCTGAATTGAGCCATGCTGGTCGCTCCTCTAAGTCGCGATATCGCCGGCGATCTGCTGGATCTTGATCACCACGAACTCGGCCGGCTTCAGCGGGGCGAACCCCACGATGATGTTCACGATGCCGAGATTGATGTCGTTCTGGGTGGTCGTTTCCTTGTCGCACTTGACGAAGTAGGCCTCTCGCGGCGTCTTGCCCTGGAACGCCCCCTGCCTGAACAGGTTCTGCATGAAGGCGCCGATGTTGAGCCGGATCTGCGCCCACAACGGCTCGTCGTTGGGTTCGAAGACCACCCACTGCGTGCCGCGATAGAGGCTCTCTTCGATGAACAGCGCCGTGCGCCGCACCGGCACGTACTTGTATTCGTCGGCGAGCTGGTCGGCGCCGCGCAGCGTCCGGGCGCCCCAGACCACGCGCCCATTGACGGGGAACACCCGGAGGCAGTTGATGCCGAGCGGGTTGAGGATGCCGTTTTCCGCGTCGTTGAGGGTGACGTTCAGGCCCTGGATGCCGTTGATCGCGGCGTCCAGACCGGCCGGCGCCTTCCAGACGCCGCGGGCGGTGTCGGTCCGCGCCATGATGCCGGCGATGATGCCGCACGGCACGAACGTGTCCACCTGCGAGTCGCGCAGCGGGTCGGCCTCGAGCACGCGCGGAAAATAGAGCGCGGCGTTTCTGGCGGCCTCGCCCGACAGGCCGAGCGCGCCCAGCCCATCCCTCGCCTTGGCGGCCGCCGTGTCCTTGTTGGCGGTCCACGCCGCGGGCGAATCGACGACCAGCATCGCGCGGCGTTCCTTGCAGTACGCCATCGCCGTTTGATAGACGGCCGCCGGCGTGTCGCCGTCACGCGTGTCCGGCGGGATGCACAGCAGGTTGAACAGATCCGCCTTGTCGAGCGCGTACAGCCCGGTCTTGTTCACCTTGCTGCCTTCGTACGCGGCCTGGTCGAGCGGCTGTCCGTTGGAACCCTTCATCGCGGCGACAGCCGCAGCCAGTTCCGCCTGGGCCGTGGCGATGTCGCCGGGCACTTGCGGGTTGGCCGCCAGCGCCTTGGCCAGCTTCTTCTCCATCTTGGTGGCCGCATCGTCGAGGTCGAGCCTGGCCGTCTCGTACGCCTGACGTGCGGCGTCGATGGCCGGCTGGTTCGGCGGGTTCGCCTGCAGCGCCGTGTTCAAGGTGTCGAAGGCGGTCTTGGCCGCCGCCGTCGCCGTCAGTGCCGGCGCGGTGTTGGGCCAGGTGCCTTTCCACGCGACCAGACTCGACTCGGCTTTCAGTACACGATCGATCCGTCTGGCGTTGTCGGTCACCGTCAGGTTGAGGAATCGTTCAGTGGCGTTGCCGTATTTCACCGTGAGATTGAACAGCGCGTCGTTGGGCCCCAGTCCAAGACGCGTCCGCATCTCGGCAGGCACCTCCACGTCGGTCCATCCACGCAGCTTGCTGCCCCATTCGCCAGGGCTCGAGGCGGCCAGCGTCAACGTGTCAACGGTGAGCGACGCCGTCGCGTCGGCTGGCGTGGCGGGATCCTTGTAGAGCCTGACGATGATGGCCTGGCTTCCGCCGTTGAGGTAGAAGTCGCGAACGGCGTAGCTGGTGGGATAGCTCGTGCCCAACCCGCCGAATTGCCGCTCGTAATCTCCGAAGCTGCTGATCATCACCGGCTCGTTGATCGGACCGGCCTTGGCTCGTCCCAGGAATGCGGTGATCGAGGTCGCTACGCCGGTGATCGTCCGGACGCCACTCGGAATCTCTTCGATGTAGACACCTGGATACGAAAGAAACGCTGGCATACTCGCTCCCCCTTCACGCTGTGCGCATTCGCCGTACGCCTATCGCGGATTCACGTCACGTCGCCGCGCCGGCCCGACTGGTGCTCGCGCGGTAGCTCGACCGTTTGAAACGGTCCCGCAGATGTTGCAGAAGTGTGGTCGCTGGGTTGAGGACTCGGTTGCCGCGCTCGCCGATGTGCGAACACGCTGAACGCGGCCCGATCGACTATCCGCATACGAATAGCTTTTGTGGAGTTCGGAAGGGTGCCTGAACGCTTGGGAGAAAGCAAGCGGTAATCGACGAGACGACGGTCGGGACGCCCAGCTCCACCGATCGGGGTAGCCGTCGTTGCCCGCGTTGAAGGGTCCCGCACGTGTGCTAGATTCAGGCCCACGGTGAACCCATGTCCAGATGCTTGCGACCGCTGACTCTCTTGTTTCTTCTCCTGCTCTCATGCCCGGCGTTTGCGGCCGCACAGGGCCGGAACATTCTGCCGCCGGTCCCGACGCCGACCGACGTGAAGCCCGGCAGCATCACCTGTGACGAGTGTCCGTACCCCTACCCGAGCAAGTACCTCGACATCAGCGTCTACACCCAGGACGTCCGCATCGCCTACATGGACGTGGCGGCTCAGGGCACGCCCAACGGCAAGACGGTGCTGCTGTTGCACGGGAACAACTTCGGCGGGTTCTACTTCAAGGCCATCATCGACGGCCTCACCAAGGAGGGCTTCCGCGTCATCGTGCCGGATCAGATCGGCTACGGCCGCTCGTCGAAGCCCATCGCGCCCTACAACTTCAACTCACAGGCGCGGAACACCTACCTGATCCTGCAGGCCGAAAAGGTCGACAAGGCAGTGGTCATCGGCCACTCGATGGGTGGCATGCTGGCGGCGCGCTTCGCCACGCAGTATCCCAAGGCGGTCGAGAAGGTCGTGGTCTACAACCCGATCGGCCTGACTGACGGGCGCTTCGACCGACCGATGACGCCGATCGACGAGGGGTACAAACAGAATCTCAAGACCGACTACCAGAGCACACGCGCGGGACTGAGCCGCTACGTGGCGCACAACCCCAAGGCCTGGAACCAGGAGTTTGAAACCTACACGCGCATCCGCTACTCCTGGACGCTCAGCGCCGACTGGCCGCGGCTGGCCATGGTGCAGGCGCTGATCGGCCAGATGCTGTATGCCGACCCGGTCGTCTATGACTGGGCGCACATCCAGGTACCGACGCTGGCCTTCGGCGGCGCCGACGACATGCTGCTAGGCACCGCCGAGGCGTTCCAGGAGCGCATGCACTACCTCGCCAAATCGATTCCGAACGGCAAGGGCCGCGCGCTGCTGCTGCCGGGCCTGGGCCACGTGCCGCACCTCGAGGCCCCGGACAAGGTGCTGCCGCCGCTGGTCGCGTTTCTCAAGGAAGGCGCCAGCTCGAGCAGCCAGCCATAGCGCGGCTTGCGCCGCGGCCGGCGCTTTGGCGTACGATGGCGAATGGTGGTGTAACCATGCAGCAGCCCAGTTATCACGGTCGAGTCTGGACCATCGCGGCGATCGCGGCACTGCTGGCCACGGGCCTCACGGCGCTCGCGCATCACGGGTGGGAAGGCTATCGCACCGAAGACTTCGAAATCTCAGGCACGGTGGAGTCCTCGGTGCACACCTCCGGTCCGCATGCATCGCTCAAGATTCTCGCTGATGGCCAGGTGTGGAACGTGGTCCTCGCGCCGCCGCCACGCACCGAGCGCGCCGGGCTGAAGGCGGGCATGATCCCGGTCGGCGAGACGGTCACGGCCTACGGCCATCGCCACAAGGATCCGAAGACGTTCGAGATCAAGACCGAACGCCTCCGCTGGAAGGACCGGCTGTTCAACGTCTACCCCGATCGCAGCTGAGCCCCCGCCCCTGGCGTGAGCAGCTTCCTGACCTGGGTCGAGCAGTCGGCGCTCGGCCAGTTCGTGCGCGAGTCCGGGCCCTGGACCTACCCGCTCATCAACCTCGCGCACATCGTCGGCATCGCGGCGCTCTTCGGCTCGGTGCTCGTGATCGATCTGACCCTGCTCGGCGTCGGGCGGAGAGCTGCTTCGACGATGGCGGCAATTGCTGACGCTGCCGCGCCGGTGGCCCGTGCCGGCTTCCTGCTGGCGGCGGCCAGCGGCGTAGGCTTACTCTCGAGCAATGCCAGCGAGTATGTCGGAAACCCGTTCTTCATGATCAAGTTCCCACTCATTGCGCTGGCTCTGCTCAATGCGGTGCTGGTCACCAGATCCGCAGCATGGCGCGCCATGAAGAGCGGCGACGTGCCGCCGACAGACCGGCGCCGACTGACGGTGATGGCGGGCACCTCGCTGGTTTGCTGGACGGCGGTGATCACCGCCGGGCGCATGATTGGTTACTGGTGAGGCTCATTCACGCGGCCCGAGTGCGCGGCGCAACTCGGCAAAGGCCCTCTTGAAATCGCCGGCCTGATAATGGGCGTTCAAGCCGCTGGTGTTGGGGAGCACCCAGAGTATCGCGCCCGCCAGGCCCTCTGGCTGGCGCCCGATTGACGCGGTTGGACGTCCGAAGGCCGTGCGGTAGGCGCCGATGCCCACGATCGCGACCGCGCGCGGACGATAGCGGCGCACCTTGGCCTCGAGCCGCCTGCGGCCCGCCCGCAGCTCATCGTCGTGCAGCTCGTCGGCGCTCGCGGTCGCGCGGGCCACGAGGTTCGTGATCCCGATCCTGTTTGCGAGCAGCCGCCGCCCTCGATCGGGCGAAAGGGTCGTCGCGGTGAACCCGGCGGCGGCCAGCGCCGGCCAGAACCGGTTGCCAGGACGTGCGAAGTGAAAGCCGGTCGCGGCTGAATAGAGCCCGGGATTGATCCCGCAGAACAGGATGTCGAGCCCCGGCGCGATGACATCCGGGATTGTGCGGCCTGCGGCGGCCTGCAAGTCCACGGAGGACGGCCGTCCCTGCGTCACCGCTTGGGGCGGCCGGCAAAACCCGCCGCGGTCCGCAGCGCATCCGCCTCCATCAGCCGTCCGTCCAGCATGACCACCCGCGTCTGGCGGAGGTCGCCGATTCGTTTTGCGGGATCGCCCTCAACCAGGACAAGATCCGCCGCCTTACCGACCTCGATGGACCCGGTACGCTTCTCGACGCCGACCAGCTTTGCGGCCTCCAGCGTGGCCGTAGCCAGCGCGTCGGCCGGCGTCAGCCCGGCCTCGACGTAGATTTCGAGCTCGCGTACCAGCTCCAGGCCGAAGCCATCGGTGCCGGCCACGATGGGCACCTTGGCGCGGTGCATGGCCGCGAGCAGCGTCTTCATCTTCTCGAAGCTCGCTCGATAGTCGGCACGCGTCAGGTCCTTGGGTACGGCGAAGCCGCCCAGGCGGAAGCCGCGTTCGGTCGCGGGCGGCAGCGTGCCGACAAACGGCGAGAACGCCGGAGACAGATCGCCCATCTCGGGCACGTAGAGCCCCTCGAACGCCACCATTGTCGGATCGCTCGCGATCCTCCGTTCGGCCAGGGTCGTGATGAAGGTGCGCATCACCTTGCCGTCGACCGCCACGTCGCGGCCGTATCGGCCGGGCCCCTCGAACCGCGCGATGCCGTTCGAGACCGGAATCACGCTGTCCGGCATGGCCTGCATGATGATCCAGTTGATGTGGGTGATCTCGTCATAGCCGGCGTTGACCGCGTCCAGCGGACGCATCCCGGCCGGAATGTGGCCGTGCACGTGGAGCCCGAGCTTCTTCGCCTCGGCGATGGCGGCCGGCAGCCATTTCGGGTCGAGCGTGCCGTAGAACTTGACGCCGATGAACCCGTTCTCGTGAGCCCGGCGCACCAGCGCGACGGCCTCAGCCTCGCTCGTGGCGACATTGGCCACCTGCGCGGTGTAGGGTCCCTTGCCGTCGATGAGCGACGACGCGTAGACGTGGGGAAAGAGCAGGTCGCCGCGCGCCCGGCGTGCGGCCCGATCCATCGTCGCCGGATCGCTGTTGCCCGGATCCCTCACCGAAGTCACGCCGAGTGAGAGCTCCTGCAGGCCTGTGAAGTCGCCGCCTACGTGCATGTGGCAGTCCCAGAGTCCGGGCACGAGCGTCTTGCCGCGGCCATCGATCTGCTCGGCCCCGGGCGGCACCGTGGTCGCACGCGAGGGGCCGACGGCGACGATGCGGTCCTGCTCCACGACAACGGTGTGATCGGCGAGAAAGCGGCGGCCGGGCGCGTCGTACAGCTGGACATTGGTGAAGGCGACGGGCCCTTTCGGCGTGCGAGCCAGTTGCCGGCTGAGCCTGGTCACCTGCGTCGCGAGGGCGTCGTTCTGCGCCTTCTCCATTGCCGGCAGCGCCGACTCGTATCCGGCCGGAAGCCACGCAATGCCGCCGTAGAACCCGAAGAACACGCCGCTGGCGTCGGTCCAGACCGGCGTCGGCGCATTGCTCAGGCCGCTCACGCCCCACGCGGTGATCGTCTGCCGTGTCGCGCCCTCCCCCACCTCGAGCGTCGTCAACTGTTCCGCGCGAGCCTGTCCGCCGGGCAGCAGATCGAGCGTGCGGTTCGGCGCCGCGACGAGGCGCTCGACCAGCCAGGCCGTCATGTCGATGGGCCCGCCAAACGAGGCGTAGAACCGCGGCCCGGAATAGGCGGCCTCGCCGCCATCCACCGGGCTCTTCCAGCGCGCGCGACCACCCTCGATGGCCAGCGTCTCCGAGGCATCGCCTTGCGGCGTGACGCCACGTATCGTCACCCGTGCCGGCATGCCATCGGTACCCGCGACACCCGCGGCATCGATCTCGAAGACCTGGCCGCGCAGGTTGAGGCTCTCGCGGCTCATCCGAGTGCCATCCGGCGCCTTCCACATCCACGACTCGCCGTGGGGCCCGGCGGTGGAGAGAATCGTGAGATGTCGAGCCGTGGCAGGTGGCCTGGCCAGGTCACTCGTGGGCACCTGCGCGAAGGTTGAAGAAACGAGCAGTACAGCCAGCAGCAGCGCGACCAATCGTGGGTTCAACGGAGTCTCTCCTTGTCTGGCGTCTGTCCAGCTGTGTGCGGTCAGCATCAACGTATCCGCGGCCGGTCGGCGCGAGGCTTGCTACGTCGACCTCGTGCCGCTCCTCCTGGTCATCCTGCTGCTGCCCGTTCTCGTGATCGCTTTCATGCCAGTCATACTGATCCAACGGTACCGCGTAGGTACAGCGCGCCGGCTGGCTCGTCCGTGGGTCGCCAGTCTCGGCGCTGTCGCGATGGTGTTCTCGGGCGTGTTCTTTCTCGTCGCTGCAGCGGTCACGACCCACTGGGTACCGGGGGCGCTCCGGTTCGCGACGGCGGGCATCGGGGGCGGCTGCGGGCTCGGTGTCATCGGTCTGGGCCTCACGCGATGGGAGCCCACGCCGCGATCGCTGCACTACACCCCCAACCGATGGCTGGTCCTGGCGATCACGCTGCTCGTCACGGCGCGCGTCCTCTACGGACTGTGGCGGACGTGGAGCGTAGCGTACGTCAGCGTCTCCGACGCATCGTTCGTCACAGCGTTTGGTGTACGGGAAACGCTCGCGGCCGGTGGGATCGTCCTCGGCTACTACCTCGCGTACAGCGCAGGGTTACGGTGGCAGATCCGCAGGTGGCAGCGGCGCAGGCTGCGGATGATGTGAGGGCGTATCATGAGCCCATGACGATGGCCGTGGTGGCGCTGGCGGCGGCGTTGGGCCTGGGGTTGGGCCCCGATGCCGGCGGTGGGCAGCGTGCCTCGGACGGGTGGCAATCCAGCCTGCTCGAACAGTGGCTCAGTGCCGTCGAGCGTCACGACCCGGGCGAGCCTGACACGCCGCTGCTTGCGGCGGCTGGGTGGTCGAGCGACGACCTCCACAAGCTCTGGATCGACGTCCAGGTCCTGTTCGACATCGTGAAGAACCCCCAGCACTCCCGATTCCGCGTCCAGGGGCTCGCTTACGAAGCGACGGCGTCTCTGCGCAACTCCACCACCTATACATTCAAGCCCCCCGATCGCGCCATACTCGACGCCTTCGCCAAGCGGGTACACGCGGCCGGCGTCAACGTCGTGCTGCGGCGCGCAATCCTCCTCCATACCGACAGCGTCTGGCTGGCGCCCGACGTGGTCGCGGCATCGGGTGGGGACAGGACCGCGCGGGCGCCGGTCAAGATGCTGGTCGGCGACGGCAACAGCGCGGGGATGGAGGGCCTCAGTCTGCACTGGGAACTGGCCCGGCTCGCAGCCAGCGCGGTCACGCCCGACCCGCGTGCCGATCCGTTCGTGCGGGACTGGTATCGGGCGACAATTGCCTTCGGTCAGAGTTTCGAGTCGTTCGATTCCGCGCAGCTCGAGCACGGCCTCCGCCTGTTCCCCGACGATCCGCAGTTGCTGCTCATGGCCGGCTGCGAGCGCGAGGCGTTCGCGTCGCCGCTCTTCCAGGCGTTCGCCCGAGCGATGAACAGCCGGTTCATGCGCGTGCCGTTCGGATCCGCCAGCGGCGAGCTCGAGGCTGCCGAGCGGTTCTACCGCCGCGCGATCGAGGCAGACGGCGAATTGGGCGAAGCGCACGTGCGGCTCGGCCGCGTCCTCGGGCTGAGGGGCCGGCACGCCGACGCCTCGGCCGCGCTGCGGGGGGCGGTTGAGCGAGGCCTCGATCCCGTGCTGGAGTATTACGCGATGCTCTTCCTGGCGGAGGTGCACGAGTCGCTAGGCCAGCTCGACTCGGCCCGTGCGGCGTATCGCCGCGCGGCCGACCTCACGCCGGGCGCTCGAATCCCCCACCTGCAGCTGGCGCGAGTCGCGCGGGAGTTGGGCGACGCGGACGCCGTGCATGAAAGCCTGCAGCGTGCGCTCGAGCCGGGAGCGGACGACAAGGCCATCGAGCCGTGGTGGCGATATCGGTCCGCGCAGGGCCGGCACGCGGAAGAGTGGCTGAATCACGTCCGCCGAAGCTGGGGAGAACCCCCGCCGTGACCTCGGCAGCGTGGGTGCTGACGGCCACCGTGGTCGCGGGCGCGGCCGCGACCGCTGCCCAGCCCACCTTCAGCACGCGCGTCGAGGGTGTACGGGTGGACGTCCTGGTCACCGAAGGCGGACGTCCCGTGGCGGGGCTGGGCCCCGCCGATTTCGACGTCCGCGACAACGGCGTGCCGCAGACGATCGACCTCGTGAGCCTGCGCGACGTGCCGGTCAACGTCATCCTGACGTTTGACCTGAGCGCCAGCGTGGTCGGCTCACGCCTGCTCGCGCTCCAACGCGCCGGCGAGGCGCTGGTCGATGCGATGGCGCCGGAGGATGCCGCCGCGCTCCTCACCTTCAACCGGGCGGTGGTACAGCGCGTGTCGCTGACGCGGGAGCTGGATCTGGTGCGCAAGGCCTTGCCGAACACCACTGCCGAAGGGGACACGGCGTTGATCGATGCCGCGCTGGCCGCGATGCTGCTCGGCGATACCGAGGGCGGCCGGACCCTGGTCGTGGTCTTCAGCGATGGCGTCGACACTGCCAGTTTCACCCAGCCGGAAGTCGTGCTGGAAACGGCCCGCCGCGTGAACGGTGTCGTCTACGCCGTGAGCACGCGCACCGACGACAGCCGGTTCCTGCGCACGCTGACCGAGACCACGGGAGGCCGAGTGCTCCAGATCGATGCGTCGGCGGACCCTGAGCCCGCCTTCCTCGAAATCCTCCAGGAGTTTCGCCGCCGGTACGTGATCACCTTCGCTCCGACGGGCGTGGAGCGGGCCGGCTGGCACCAGTTGAGCGTGCGCGTGAACCGGCGGAGCGCCCGCGTCCAGTCCAGGCCTGGATACTTTTCGGCGCGGCCCTGAATCCCTTCTGTTCCCGACCCGGTCGAGCCGGCACCTGATTTGCCCTAGTCAGGTGTGAGAGCGTCCACGGCAAAGACCTGTGGGCACTGAATCATCACTTTAGGAGGTCCCGTGCTACTTCTACGCAACGTCCCGTCCCTGCTCGCCGCGTCGGCGACGGTTCTTTGGCTGGCCCAGCCGTTGGCCAGTGCCGATCCCAAGAACGAGCTCGAGCGTCTCTCGAAGGCCGCAGAGACGCTGAGCGAGCTCGTCCAGACACCCGACGATCGGATTCCGGAGCACATCCTCCAACGCGCCGAAGGCATCGTCGTCATTCCGAATCTCATCAAGGGCGGGTTCATCGTCGGCGCCGAGAACGGCAAGGGCGTCATGAGCCTCCGCGACAGCAAGACCGCCGGGTGGAGCGTGCCGAGCTTCGTGGCCATCACCGGCGGTAGCGTCGGGTGGCAGATTGGCGCACAGTCTGTGGACCTCGTGCTGGTGGTCATGAACAAGGACGGCGTCAACGACCTGCTGTCGTCCGAGTTCAAGCTGGGCGGCGAGGGCTCGGTGGCCGCGGGGCCGGTGGGACGCACCGCCCAGGCCGCGACGGACGCCAAGATGGGCGCGAAGATTCTCGCCTACTCGCGTGCCAAGGGCGTGTTCGCGGGCCTGTCGCTGCAGGGCTCGTCACTTCGCGACGACAAGGACGCCAACAAGGACGTCTACGGTCGTGAATTGTCCGCTCGGGAAGTGTTCGCGATGACCCCGCCGTCTCCGCTGCCGACGGAAGTCAGCCGGTGGCTGCAGACGCTGCGCACGAACGCCCCCGCCACCCGGTAGCGTGACGGGACTGTCCCTCGAAAGATCGGGACAGTCCCCGTCTCCCGGCCGCGGCACCCACCGCACCACCCGAGCGCGGTTGAGGCCAGAAGATGCCGGCCCGGTCCGGGCAGGGGTGCGGCATCCGTCCTCCAGCTCGTCCTTCAGCTTTCCGCGACTGCCGATCACCTGCTCTGGTGGAATGCTATAGGGCCCTGCCCGACCCGAATTGCACTCGGGCCATGGTGACGGTCGGGCACGGCGACGTCGATCGTGGTGCCCTGCCCTCGAGCCGACCGAACCGTCAGCTGCCCCCTGAGCAGTTTCACACGCTCCTCGATGCTCACCAGCCCCAATCCTCTACCCACGCGCGCCGCGTCGACGTCGAACCCCGTGCCGTTGTCCGACACCAAGAGCGTCAGGGCATTCTCGGTGCGGCCCACCGACACGACTACGAGGCGGGCGTGCCCATGCAGACAGGCATTGCGAACGGCTTCCTGCACCACCCGGAACAGGGTCAGCGCCACGTCCTGACTGATCGGCTCGATGTCGCCGGCCATCCGGAGTTCGAGGGCGGCCTGGTACATCCGTTTGACTTCGAGGCGATGGGATTCGAGGGCGGCCATCAGGCCGACGTGCTGCAGCACGGACGGGTGCAGCTCGTGGGACATCAGCCGGAGATTTTCAGCCAGGCTCACCGAGCGTTGCTGGATCTGCAGCAACGCCTCCGTCAGCACCGGATCGCGGGCGAGCACAGGCTCCTGCTTCAAGCGGCTGAGCGCCACGCTCAACCCGGCGATCTCCTGGCAGGCATCATCGTGCAGGTCCCTCGCGATTCGGGATCGTTCGGTCTCCTGCGCCACGATCAGCCGCCCGGCCAGATCGCGTACACGATCCGTGCTGACGCGGAGCGCCGCCTCGCGATCGCGAAGAACGCCCTGCGCCTTCCGCCGCGAGGCGCGTTGTGCCAGCAGCCCGGTGATCAGGGTGGCCTGCAGCATGACCACCGCGAGGGTGCCAATGATGTAGGGCCGGAATGCCGCCCATGCCCCGGGCTCGCGCCAGACAACGTCCGCGCCCGCCGGCAAGCTGTGCTCGGCGATGCCCCAGCGCTGGAGCTGCCGCCAGTCGTAGCGCGTCACGTACGGATCGATCTCCGCCGCCGGAATGTCGCCGGGGCTCTCTCCGCTCAGCACGCGGAGCGCCAGCTCCGAGGTGCGGGCCGCGACCAGGCTCGAGCTGAACACCCGGCCGCCGACGATCCCGTGGCCGACCTGCACCTCGTGGACACCGAAGAACGGTACTCGAGCCTCGGCCGAAAGGCGTTCGAACACGTCATTGGTGACGAAGCGCTGGCCGGTGGTGTCCTGGGTGAACGACAGGCAGAAGACCAGCGCGTCATCAGGAAGCGCCTTGATTCGCCGCTCGACCTCCGCCACCGGCACCTCGGCGAGCCACGACACCGACACGCCCGTATCGAGCGTCTGGAGCTGGCTTCGCGCCAGGCGCGCGTAGCTGCGATCGAACGGCGCCGAGCCGCTGACGATCGCCACGTGCTTTCGCTGCGGCTGCAGCCGCAGGGCGCCGTCGAGCATTCGCCGGAAGTCGACCCTGGACACGACACCGGTGGATCGCGAATCGCCGGAAAGGCCCGTCCCACCATGGAACACGACCGCCACACCCTCGAACATCCGGCTCTCGGGCGCGCGAACCAGGTTGAGCGTCGCCGTCGTCGTGGCGATGACGACATCGAGCGGAAGCTGACCGTACCGCGTTTCCAGGTACTGCAGAACCGAGGCTCGGTATTCCGGCTCGGCGATCCGCCACGTATCGAGGTAGTCACTGTAGTAGTCGAGGCCTGGCCCGAGCGCGTCGCCGAGCGTCCGGCGATAGACATCCTCCATGACCTCGGCCAGTGGGGAATCGCGCCTGAACTCCTGCAGGACGAGCACACGCTTCTGAG
>DATLLC010000221.1:0-22755 GCA_035538015.1 Vicinamibacterales bacterium | reverse complement strand
GTCGGTTCGCGGGTGTCGCTGTAGAGCGAGTACACCGGCACACGCCGCTCCGCGTCCTCGGCGTGCGCCGTCTCGATCATGTTGTCCTGCACGTCGGAGCGGAAGCCGTGCTGCGGGCCGAAGATGGCCCCGAGCGTGACGGCGGGTGCCCCGATTAGCGCATCGACGACGTGCGTGAACGCGCCATCGACCGAGGCCGGGTTCGAGACGATACCGACGCGTTGGCCGCGCAGGCGGCCGGACGCGAGCAGGCGGGTGAATCCAAGCGTGACGGGCACGACACCGGATTATAAGTGGCCGCCCGAAAAGCTCATCGGCTCCGCGGGGCTGCACCTCGAGCGGCGGCCTGATCTTCTGCGCGCTGGGCAACACAGTGCCTCCGCCTGCTGCTGCGCGGGCCCGAGGTGGAGCTCGACAGCCAGGGAGCTGCCCGGCGTCACGGCGAACGCTGTCGCCGCGGACACCTCTACAGCAGGATGAAATAGGCGGCGGCGACCAAGGTCGGCACCAGGGCCGACACCGCCAGCCACAGCGGCGAGACCCCGTCGACGAAGTACTTGCCCAGAATCGCCTGCCCGGCGGGGTTGGGGGCGTTGGCAATCACGGTCATCCCGCCTCCGGTGACCGCGCCCGCCACGACCGCGTACTTCAGCGTCTGATCGAGATTCGGGACGAGCGTCGACAGGTAGGTGATGAGCGCGTTGTCGTTGAACGCCGTCAGCGCCGTCGCACTCCAGAAGAGGGGATGCGCGCTGAGGCTGCCGAGCACGGGGGCAATCCACCATCCCTGCAGCGCCCCGTGCGTGACCAGGCCGGCAAGAAAGAAACCCACCAGCAACGGCGGTTTCAGGTCCATGTTGGACTGATACGGCGCAGTGGCCTGCGCGAAGCCGAGGAAGAACAGGAACGCGCCGATGAAGAGCTGCGGGAAATGCGCCTCCATCACCACGAACGCGAGAAACGCCAGGTTCACAGCGGTGATCCACGATGGGATCGGCGGCGCCTGGATGCCGTCGTCCACGGTCGTGACCGCGGCAATCGTGTCGAGCGCACGGAGCTCCCGCCGGAACACGCCGTAGTAAAGGGCGTTCGAGGTCAGGATGGCGGCGCACGCCTTCCAGCCGAAGTGCCCGGCCATGTAAGTCAGCGACCAGCCCCACGGAGCCGACACCATCAGCACCGGCGGCGCGGCAAAGTGCGTGAGCGTGCCGCCGATCGAGACGTTGACGAAGAGCAGCCCCAGCGTCGCGTAGCGCAGACGCCGGCTGGGCTCGAGCGCGTAGAACTGCCGTCCGAGGAGCAGCGCGCAGATCGTCATCGCGGCCGGTTCGGTGATGAAGGATCCGAGCACCGGGCCGAACGTGAGGATGGTGAGCCACCAGGCCGCGGGCGTGCGGTTGCCCAGGGCCGCCACGCGCATCAGCGCCGCCTGAGCAAATCCGACAACGGGGCCGGTGGCGGCGATAGCCATGATCACCACCACGAACATCGGCTCCACGAAGTGCACACGCTCGGTCAGGTAGCCGCGCGCCGTGTCCCATCCGCGCGAGGCCGAGAGCGCGGCCAGCAGCACCAGCACCCAGAGCCCGAACACGACCTCGACTTCTCCGAGGAAGTGCAGCATCTCGGCTGTGAAGCTGGGCTCGGTGGCAAGGCCGCGCCGGCGCCGCTCCTCGTCGTGAACGTGCTGTGCACGATGGGCGGCCCGTCGGAACCGGTTGGCCACGAAAGTGTGGAGCACCGCCAGCAGGAAGATCCCCGTGGCCACCGCGTTGACCGGCTCCTGCTGTATGCGGGACCACAGCACCTGCAGAATCGATGCCCCGGCCGGATCGGCGTACAGCTCGAGAGGAAGGGGGAAGGGAAGGGGGGAATCGGGCATCTCGTGAGGTGGTGAGCTGGTGATCTTATGATCGAATCGGATGATCTGCGGATCTGGTGATGTGATCGCGTGATCTATCTGAGGATCTGGAGATCGAGGGCGGCTGACCGTTATGATCGCTGGCTGTGACCCCGGAACCCACGATCTGGTATCGGATCATCGACAGCCCGATCGGCCATTTGCTGCTGGCCGGCGATGGTCACGCGCTTCGCCGGCTGGCCTTCGTACGTGACGACGAGCCGCGGCCGGACACGGGGTGGCGCTCGGACGATCGTGGCGCGCTCGCCGACGTGTGCCGCGAACTGGACGCCTACTTCGCAGGCCGGCTGAACCGGTTTCGGACGCCCGTGGCGCCCGAAGGCACTGCCTTCCAGCGTCGCGTGTGGGCCGCGCTCTGCGACATTCCCTACGGCCGGACCATGAGCTATGGCGAGCTGGCCCGGCAGATCGGCGCCGAGAAGGCCGTTCGGGCAGTTGGTGCCGCGAACGGCGCCAACCCGATCGCCATCATCGTCCCCTGCCATCGCGTGATCGGGGCCAACGGCTCGCTGACTGGCTTTGGCGGTGGTCTTCCCGTCAAGCGGGCGCTGCTGGACCTGGAGCAAGGCAAACGGCGTTTGCTCTGAGCCCGTGTGCAGCCTTCGTGTCCTTCAGTGTTGAAGTTCTTGTGATGTCTCGGCAGTAGACTCTGGGGCATGCGACGCATCTCCCGTCGGCTCTTCCTCGCCTCCAGCGCCGCCGCGGCCGCGGCCCTGCCCGTCATCGGCCGGGGGCGGCTGGACGCGATGCAGAACGCCAATCCGGTCTTCCGCCATGGCGTGGCCAGCGGCGATCCGGTGTCAGATCGCGTCATGTTGTGGACCCGTGTCACCGCGCCGGGAGACGTCGTGAGCGTGCGATGGGTCGTGGCCACGGACACGAAGCTGGCGCAGGTCGTGGCGCGCGGCGAGGGCCAGACCGGGGCGGCGCGCGACTTCACCGTGAAGGTGGACGTCGGCGGTCTCCGGCCGGGGATCACCTATTACTACCGCTTCGAAGCCGGTGGTGCGCAGTCGCCGATCGGACGGACGCGTACCCTGCCCGCGCGCGGCGTGGCGCGCCTCCGCGTCGGTGTGGTCTCCTGTTCCAACTACCCCTTCGGCTACTTCACCGCCTATGCGGCACTGGCCCGGCGGGCCGACCTCGACGCGATTCTGCACCTCGGCGACTACATCTACGAGTTCCAGAACGGCCGATTCGGCGACGGGGCGGCCATCGGCCGCATCCCGGAGCCAAACGCCGAGATTATCGCGCTGGCCGATTACCGGGCGCGCCACGCCCAATACAAGGCCGACCCCGACTCGCAAGCCGTGCACCGCCAGCATCCCTTCATCGTCGTGTGGGACGATCACGAACTGGCCAACAACGCGTGGTCGGGCGGCGCGGAGAATCACCAACCGGAGAAGGGCGAGGGCGACTGGTCCGTCCGCCGGAACGCTGCCGTCCAGGCGTTCTTCGAGTGGATGCCGATTCGCGAGGACGCGGCGACACTCGCGCCGCGGATCTATCGCACCCTCCGTTGGGGTGACCTCGCGGACCTCATCATGCTCGATACCCGGCTGGTCGGGCGGGACCAGCAGGTGGACAGGCGCGACGACGTTGCCGCCATCGAATCGCCGACCCGTTCCCTGCTTGGGCTCGCACAGGAACAGTGGCTGCACGGCGAGCTCGCTGAATCCAGGCGCGCGGGCAGCCGGTGGCAGCTGCTCGGACAGCAGGTGATGTTCGCGCCGCAGAGCCCACCCGGCAAGCCCACGACCAATGCCGATTCCTGGGATGGGTACCGCGTCGCGCGCGACCGCGTCTTCGACATGGTGGAGCAGCTGAAGCTCGACAGCGTTGCCGTCTTCACCGGCGACGTCCACAGCTCGTGGGCGTACGATCTGCCGCGGCGCCCATTCGATGCCTACGATCCGGCGACCGGCCGCGGGTCGCTCGGGCTCGAGTTCGCCGGCACATCCGTGACCTCGGTCAGCAACCTGGGCGCCGGCCCGGACGGCGAGAAGCAGCTCACCCAGATCCGCGCGGCCCGGCCGCATCTGCACTATGTGGATGGCCGCTATCGCGGCTATTACGTGGTGGACCTGACGCGGGAACGGCTGCAGGCGGACTTCTACGCGATGCGGACGATCCTCGACCGGACGGCAGAGGAGCGATTCGTGAAGGGCTTCGCCGCGCCCGCCGGGCAGATGCATCTGACGGAGCAGGCGTCGCCGGCTCCGGAGGTGACCGCCGCCGACCCCGCACCGTAGAATCACACCATGCGCCGGGCGCTGTTGATTGCCGCCCTCGTCCTGCTCGCGCTGGTCGCGGCGATCGGCCTGGTCGCAAGGCGCATGCTGGACCGGGAGGCAGTCCGCTCGGCGCTCGAGCAACAGGCCTCGGCCGTCATCGGTCATCCGGTGAAGGTGGCCAGCGTCGACTGGGCACTGTCGATGCGCCCTCGCCTGGTGCTCTCCAGCATCCGCGTCGGCGAGCCCCCGGCGATCACCGTGGACCGCATCGAACTGAGCACCGGGCTCCGGGCGCTGCTGTCGAAGCGGGTCGCAGGGGCGGGTATCGTCGTGTCGGGAAGCCACCTCACCCTGCCCCTGCCGATCGCGTTCGCGGCGGACACGCCGCCGGCGCCGGGCGGTGCGGCCGACCCGGCCGGCGGAGCCACGGCGTTTGCCATCGACTCGATCGATCGCATCTCGCTCGAAGACATCGAGCTCGACGCGCACGGAAGGCGATTGCGGCTCGACCTGGAATCGTCGCTCGAAGGCGATCGCCTCACCGTCTCGAGCCTTCGGCTCCAGTCTGATCGCACGAAGGTGACCGCGCGCGGCGACATGATCTCGCTGGAGCAACGCCAGGGCGCCTTTACCGCGACGGCCGATCCGCTCGATCTCGACGAGTTGCTGGCGATCGCCTCGGGCCTGAGCGGGCCTCGTCCGCCTGCGACGAGTTCCGCGCCAGCCACGCAGGCTCGTGTGGCCGCGCAGCCGCCGCTCGACGTCCGTGTGAACATCGAGGCGCCACGCGGCCGCATCGTGGGCATCGACTTCGCGAATCTCGCCACCACGCTCGCGCTGACCCGCGGCGGCGTGACGCTGGAGCCTTTCGCGGTGGGCGTGTTCGACGGGAAGCTCACCGGCCGGCTGCACCTCGACACCACGACCACCTCACCTCAGACCGCGCTCTCGGCGGAAGTGGCCGCGCTCGACGCCGCGCGCCTGGCTGCCTTCGCCGGCTCGAGCGGCGTATTGACCGGCCGGCTCAGTGGGCAGGTGGTCCTAGGGGCGAGCGGGACCACCGCGGCGAATGTGTTCGAGACCGCCCGCGGACGGGCCGCCGTTGGCGTCACCGATGGCACGATGCCGGGCCTGGATCTGGTCGGCCCGGTCGTGCTCGCGTTTGGCAAGCCCGATCCGTCGAAGACGACCGCCAGCAGCCGGGCCTTCTCGCGGCTCGGCGGCACGTTCACGCTCGCCAATGGCGTGCTGCAATCGACCGATCTCTCGCTGACCTCGCGCGACGTGGACCTGTCGGGTCGCGGCACGCTGCGCGTGGTCGGTGCCGTCGCCGACGTGCACGCCGACTTGACGCTCTCCGAGGCGCTCTCGGCCCAGGCTGGGCGAGACCTGGTTCGCTACGCCCGACAGGGCTCCCGTGTCGTGCTGCCCGCCATCATCACCGGACCGCTGGCGTCACCGACGGTGTTCATCGACATCCGGGCCGCTGCCCAGCGCGCGCTCCGAAACGAAATGGAGGACCAGATCAAGAAAGCGTTCGGCCGCTTCAAGAAGCCCTGACGCGGGTACTGACACTTTCGCTTCTCGGCTTCTGGCTTTTCCACTTACTCTGGGACGCTCGCCCGATGTCGCCGTCCCCCGACCCCAACACATCTGAGTCGCCGCGCGATCCCTTCTTTCGCCGGCTCCTCGCCGGCCTCGCCCTCGGCATTCTCACCGGCCTGTTCCTCGGCGAGGCAGTGTGGCCCATCAGCATCGCCAGCGACGCCTTCATCAAGCTCCTGCAGGTGACGGTGCTGCCGTACGTGCTCGGCTCGGTGATCGTCGGCATCGGTGATCGGTCTACCGACGACGCCAAGCTGCTCGCGCGGCGCGGTGGCCTGCTCCTGCTGCTGGTGTGGGCCGCGGTGCTGCTGTGGGTGGTGGCCTCGTCGCTGGCCTACCCCGCCCTCGGATCGCACGGCATGTTCGCCGGCGACGTGCCGCCGGCCGCGCCGATCAACTGGGTGGACCTCTACGTACCGGCCAACGTGTTCCACTCGCTGGCCAACAACATCCTTCCCGCGGTCGTGTTGTTCGCGATCCTGGCCGGTGTCGCCATCAGCGGCATGCCGCCCGAGCTGAAGCGGCCGCTGCTGGAGGTGCTGGAAGCCTTCAACGAAGCCATGAGGCGGGTCAGCCGCTTCATCATCCGCCTCACGCCGATCGGCCTGTTCACGATGGCGGCCGCCGCGGCGGGCACACTGCAAGTGGACGACTTCCTTCGCCTTCAGATCTGGTTCGTCGTCTACATCGGGTCGGCCTGCCTGCTCGCCCTGTGGCTGCTCCCGTCCCTGGTGCCGCTGGTCACGCCGATCCCGTATCGTCGTTTCGTCGGCAGCCTCCAGACCGCGCTCCTCACCGCGTTTGCGGCAGGCGATTATTTCGTGGTGCTGCCGATGATCGTGGAGGCCAACCGCAAGCTGCTCGAAGAGCAGGGCGTCAGCAGTCAGGACGCCGACCGCACCATCGGCGTGGCGGTCCCGCTGTTGTTCAATTTCCCCCACGCCGGCAAGATCCTGACCCTCGCCTTCTTCCCGTTCGCGGCGTGGTTCTCGGGGACGGACCTCGGCGCGAATCAGTGGCTCACTCTCACTACGGCCGGAGTCCTGAGCCTGTTCGGGAACATCAACGCCGCGGTGCCGTTCCTGCTCGATCTGCTACAGCTGCCGGCCGATCTCTTCAACCTGTTCACGATGTCGAGCGTGCTCAACGTCCGGTTCGGCGCGCTGGTCGCCGCCATGCACACCGCGGTGCTGTCGATGCTCGTCGCCGCCAGTCTGCTCGGCCGAACGCGTCTCCATCCTGGCCGTCTGGTGCGAACCGGCGTACTTGCGGCAGCGGTGCTGGCCGCGTTCGTGCTGGGCACTCGACTGCTGTTCGGCGACGTGATTCCACCGGCGCCCACTGGGATTGCCGCCCTCGAAGGCTTCCGGCTCCGCCCAGGCCAGCCGCCCGCCGTGGTCCGCCCGCGCGCGGCCGCCCTCGTCAGCCCAGGCCCAGCCGGCGACCGGCTGGCGATTGTGCTCGGACGCGGGACGCTGCGCGTCGGCTTCTTCGGCGACGGCGTGCCGTACACGTTCTACAACCCCGAACAGGCGCTGGTGGGCTACGACGTCGAGATGGCCAACGGCCTGGCCTCGGGCATGGGCGTGACGCCGGAATTCGTCCCGATCGGCCATGACGAGCTCGCGCCCGCGCTGGACAGCGGGGCGTGCGACATCGTGATGTCGGGTGTCGCGGTGACCACGCAGGCGGCGGAGATCGTCGACTTCTCGACGTCCTATCACGAAGAGCGATTCGGCTTGCTCGTCGCCGACCACCGTCGCGAGGAGTTCGCGAGCGCCGCACTGCTGCTGAACCGCCCGCTGGCCATCGGCGCGCCTTCCGAGCGGATCGCCGTACCCGCACGACGGCTGCTGCCGAATGCCAGGGTTTCGCTGTTCCCGGTCCAGCGACTGCTCGAGTCGGGCAGCATCGACGACCTCGATGCGCTCGTGCTGCCGATGGACCAGGCCTACTACGTGAGCCGGGTGCAGCCCGCCTTCACGGCGGTGGCCCCCGAGGGCAGCAATGTCCGGGCAGTGATGGCTTACGCGTTGCCACGCGGCGCGACCGCTCTTCGCGATGTCGTCAACACCTGGGTGAGCGTAACCGACGCCGGCGGCGGCTTTGCCGACGCGTACGAATACTGGGTCCGCGGCAAGGCGCAGATGCCGCACGTGCCGCGATGGAGCATCGGGCACGACATGTTGAGGTGGTGGTGACAGGCGACGCCTGCTGAAACTACAGCTTCGCACGCATCCACCCGATGCGGTCGGCGAGTCCCGTGGCGACCGCGCCTGACATATCATCGCGGCCGCCGGGCGAGAGCCTGAGCGTGCCTGGCCCGGACGATGGACTGGCCGAATCTGCTTCGAGCCGGCACGGAGGCATTGTGGCGACTGATAACTCGAAGCGCATTGCGAAGCTCCTGAAGTACGTCAGAGTGCCGGAGGGCTCGAAGGTTCGACTCAAGAAGCACGATCCGACCTGGACCGGCTCCATCACCGACGAGAAAGAGGCGTCGGCGCTGCTCGAGGAAGGCATCCGTCGCCTCGCGAAGCAGCAGGGGAAGCTGTACGCGCAGGATACCCGCTCCCTGCTGCTCATCTTCCAGGCGATGGACGCGGCCGGAAAGGACGGCACCATCCGCCACGTCATGTCCGGCGTCAATCCGCAAGGCTGCCAGGTCTTCAACTTCAAGGCGCCCTCGGAGGAAGAACTCGACCACACTTATCTATGGCGTTCGATGAAGACGCTCCCCGAACGCGGCCGCATCGGGATCCACAACCGCTCCTATTACGAAGAAGTGCTGGTCACGAAGGTGCACCCGGAGATCCTGGCCTCGCAGCGACTTCCCGACGACCTGAAAGACGACGGCGTCTGGAAGCGTCGTTACCGCGAGATCAACAACTTCGAGCGATACCTGGTCGACAATGGCACCGTCATCCTCAAGTTCTTCCTCAACGTCTCCAAGGACGAGCAGAAGCGCCGATTCCTCGCCCGCATCGACGAGGATGACAAGAACTGGAAGATGTCGGTGAACGACGTGAAGGAGCGCACCTTCTGGAGCGATCACATGCGCGCCTACGAAGAGATGTTCTCGAACACGAGCACGAAGCGGGCGCCGTGGCACATCATTCCGGCAGACAACAAGTGGTTCACGCGGCTCGCGGTCGCGGCCATCATCTACGACGCCCTCGAGCGCCTCGACCTGCAGTACCCGTCGTTGACGCCGGAGAAGAAGGCGGAGCTGCAGCGGGTGCGGAAGCTGCTGATCGCGGAGAAGGAGAAGGAGGAATAAGGCGGCGCGGAGACATGCATGCGCGCTTCGATGGGGCAATTGTCATGTTGATCACCACGCATCCGTTGATGCTCGACGCCCAGGGGCCGGCCTTCTTCTGGAACAAGGGTAACGAGGCGATGGTGACGTGGACGGACACCGCCACTGTTGCCACCGAGGAGCTGCAATGCAAGGTTCGGCAGTGAACCACCCGGTCCGTCGCGCCGCGTGGCGTCTCGTCATCATCGCGTCCCTGTCCGGCGCCGCGTGTACAGGCGATGCGACACCGCCGGCCATGACCGTGGCTCCGGCGCCGGCCGCGGGCGCGGGATCAACCGAGCGCCGGGTCGCACCGCCTGCTCTCGATCCCGACGTCGCGGCCATGGTAGACAAGATCCTCTCGTCGGCGGAGCATCCTGAGCTCACCTGGAGTGACATCCCTGATGTGGCCGCGGACCTGAAGCTCTTGTATGACGCCGAGCCGGACAAGCTGCTGTGGTTCGACGGCGCGTCGCCCGCGGCCACCCTCGAGGGGACCCTTGCCGCTGTGGCCGCCGCCGCCGACCATGGGCTCCGGCCCGAGGACTACGACGTCGAGGCGCTCACGGAGCAGTGGCGTGCCCTCAAGGCGGGGGCGGGGTCGGCGCCCGATCGGGCGATGTTCGACGTGGGCTTGAGTGTCTCGGCCGCGCGCATGCTCCGGGCCGTGCACAACGGCCGCGTGGACCCGGCGACCATGCACTGGGGGTACGCCATCGAGAGGAAGCCGGTGGACCCGCATGCTCTGCTCGAGGACGCGCGTGAAGGGAAGGGCCTGGCCGCCATGCTCGATTCCCTCCAGCCGCCATTCGCGCATTACGCGCGGGCGCGGCGCACGCTGGCCACCTATCGTGCGCTGGCCGCGGCCGGCGAACCGGAACCGGTGCCCGATCTGCCGAAGGGACAGTCCAAGCTCGAGCCCGGCAGACCGTGGGCGGGGGTGCCGCAGCTGGCCGCCCGGCTGCGCGCGTTTGGCGACTTCTCCGCCCCATTGGCTCCCGAAGAGTCCGCACCGCCAGCGTACGCAGGAGCGTTGGTCGACGCCGTCAAGCGCTTTCAGGGACGTCACGGCCTGGAAACCGACGGGGTCATCGGCGCCGGCACCATCAAGGCGCTCAATGTGACCCTGGCCCAGCGTGTCCGTCAAATCGAGCTGGCCATGGAGCGGATGCGGTGGCTGCCGAAGCTGGACGATCGTCCCAACGTGTTCGTCAACGTGCCCCTCTTCCGGATGTGGGCCACCGACCCGATCCGCGGCGACGAGCCGCTTCGGATGAGCGTGGTCGTGGGCCAGTCGCTCAACCACCGAACGCCGCTCTTCATCGAGCAGATGGAGTACGTGATCTTCCGGCCCTACTGGAATCCGCCGATGGGGATCACGGTCAAGGAGCTCATTCCGCACACCCGGCGCGATCCGTCGTATCTCGACCGCGAACAGCTGGAGATCGTAGCCAGCGGCGCCGACAACGCGCCGGCCATGCCGGCCACACCGGAGAATCTCGCTGCCGTGGTTGCGGGAAAACTGTTCATGCGTCAGAAGCCGGGACCGAAGAACTCGCTCGGGCTCGCGAAGTTCATCTTCCCCAACGCCGAGAACGTGTACATGCACGGCACGCCCGCCCCGCAGCTGTTCTCGCGAGCGCGTCGCGACTTCAGCCATGGGTGCATCCGTCTCGAGGATCCAGCGCGCTTCGGCGAGTGGGTGCTCCGCGACCAGCCGGAGTGGACCCGGGAGCGGATCGACGCGGCGATGCAGGGTCAGCGACCCACACGAGTGAACCTGAAGCAGCCCCTCACCGTCGTGCTCTTCTACGACACCGTGCACGTCAATTCGGAAGGTGTCGTCTTCTTCGTGGACGACATCTACGCTCACGACCGCGCGCTCGACGCGGCGCTCGGGCAGGGATACCCCTTTCCCGGTGAAGGGGTGAGCCGCCGTGGCCGTGATCATGGACACGCTGATTGGCCCGGTGATGGTCGCTGGCTCGGACGGCTTCGACGGGCACTGGCCAACCTGCATCGGCGTGGGTCGCTCATTCCGCTAGTGGCCGTCGGTGGTCCCGCGGCAGTAGTCGTCTCCGTTCGGAGCGCTCAGTGGCTGGCTGCTTCGAACCGCGCCTGGGCACGCATCAACTCGTCGTAGGTTCGCCGGAGCTCCGGACGCGCGAAGATGGCCCCCGACCCGGACGGACGGACGAAAGACGAAACGATGTCTTGCCAGGCCACCGCCTGCCCCGAAGCGGCTGCATCGGCGTGCCAGGCGCGCAACGCGGCACCGAGCGCCGCCGCGTTCCTGGTCTCGACCGGCACGATCTGCGCGCCGCTGACGTCCGCCATCACCTTCAGGATCTCGAGGTTGACGGCCGCGCCACCGGTCACGTGGAGCGTGTCGGGGCGAACGCCCATCCAGCTCGAATGATGGACGAGGGCCATTATCTGCGCTTCGACCACTGCGCGCACGTTCGCAGCCGCGTCTGACGGATCGAGGTGGCGCCGGCGCACGCCGGGGCGCGCGACCGCGGGCGTGATTTCCGGTTCGAACCACGGCAGCATCAGGGCGCCGCCGTTGCCCGGCGGCGTGCGTCGAAGCGCGTCGTCGAAGGCGGCCCAATCGAGGCCGTAGGCGTCGCGCACGTGCTCTCGCGCCAGCGAGCCGTTGGCAAAACAGGTGAGCCCCATGTGGCCGCCGGTCGGTGCGCCGAACACGTGGCCGATGCCGGAGGGTTCCGGCCGCGCGGTGCGCATCAACCCGAAAACGGTGTCACTCGTGCCGAGCGACACACCCAGGCGCCCTTCACGTACGAGACCCAGCCCCACCAGGCTGGACGGGTTGTCTCCAGACCAGGCGACGACGCGCGCGGGTGGAAAGCCGTAACGCTGGCACCAGTACGGCGCGAGCGTGCCGACGGTGGTCCAAGACGGCACGATCGGTGGCAGCTTCGCAGCGAGCGAGGGCGCGGTTGCGGCCAGCGCGTCAGGCGCCCACCCGCACGTGGTGATGTCCATCAGGTTCATGCCCGAGGCATCGCCCGGCTCGAGTGGCGCATGCGCGCCGGCCAGCAGCGACGCCATGAAAGAGCTGACCAGGTGCACGCGCTCGGTGTTCGCGTAGGCGTTGGGCTGCGACACGGCGAACGCGCGAATCTGCGGACCAGTGAAGCGCTCGAAGGCCCGCGAGCCGGTGAGACGCGACAGCGCCGCGGCGCCGCCCAGGGCCACCGTGATGGCCGTGCACGCCTCCGACGTACTCGAGTCCAGCCACACCGGAGCGGTGGCGCGCGCCCAGACATCGCGCAACTGGGCGACGAGAGGCTCGTGAGCCTTCAACGCCCCGAGCCTCGTGCCCGCACCGTGTGCAAGGTAGACGCTGCCGTGCTGCTGCGCGGCACCACTGATGGCACGGATATCGTCGCGCGCGATCCCGCTTTGCGCGACCTCGGCCATCATCAGGTCCAGAGCCTCGGCCCACATCAGCGGCGGCGCGTGCACGCTCCGCGGGTCGGCTGCGGGCAACACGCCGTGGCGAGTGCCGTAGCGTGGCAGGATCTCGTCGAACGGCAGCGACCGTTCGAGGAGCACCTCCTGGTGGTCCGGGTAGATACCGATCGCGACGAGCGTCAGGCTCTGCGTGCTCGAGTCGAACCCGAGATACACCGCCATCGTCTATCCGACGAAATAGAGGTACGCCCCGCCGATCATTATCAGCACGGCCGCCGAGGCGAGGACATCCCACCGCGTCCACGTCAGGCCGAGCTCGGTCCGATCGGCCTCGGACAGCGTGCCCCGAGTGAGGCCGGCAATCTGGGCGGCCGGTGGCGGCGCCGTGGCATAGCTCACGCCCACCAGCGCGGCACACGAGACCACGAGGATGATCACGCTGTAGTACTGGAAATAGATGTTGTTGATCACCCACAGGAACGATCCGCTCGGGTAGCCCTGCTCGAAGCCCGCGAGGCCGAGCGTCACGGGCGTATCCACCGCGAGCCGGAAGACGCCGAGTGAGAAGCCGGCCAGGAGGGCGGCCAGACACCCCTGCGCATTCAGGCGCTTGTTGAACACCCCGAGAAAGAACACCGCCGCAATCGGCGGCGCCAGATAGCCCTGGACGCCCTGCAGGTACTCGTACAGCCCCCGCGCCCCCTGGATTACCGGAATCCAGAGCAACCCGATCACCACCATCACCGTCGTCGCCATGCGTCCGACCCACACCAGGTGCGCCTCCGACGCCTTCGGGTGCAGCTTCTGATAGAAGTCGATGGTGAAGAGCGTGGAACACGCGTTGAAGACGCCGGCCAGCGAGCTCATGAGCGCCGCGAGCAGCCCGGCCACGACGAGGCCGCGCAACCCGGTGGGCATCACGTGCTGCACCATCAAGGGGAACACTGCCTGTGCCGTGTCGGGCAGGGTCTGCCCGTTCGATCCGATCAGCACACCCAGCCCTGGTGCGCGACCGGTGCGCGCCAGCGCGAGGGCCACCATCCCCGGCACGATGAAGATGAAGACCGGCAGCAGCTTGAGACAGGCGGCGAAGATCGTGCCTCGGCGGGCCTCGGTGACGTTGGGCGCCGCCAGCGTCCGCTGCACGATGTACTGGTCGGTGCACCAGTACCAGAGGCCGACGATCGGGGAACACAGCAGCATCCCCGGCCATGGATACTCCTGGTTGAAGTACCAGGCCATGCGGCCGGCCTCCTTCACCGGCGCCCACGTGCCCTCGACTCCGGCGGGCAGCAGCGGCTTCCACATGCTGAACATCGCCGGATCGAGGGCGGCGCGAAGCTCACCCCACCCGCCAAGGGCCCGGAGCCCGAACATTGTCAGCAGCAGGGAGCCGAGCACGAGGATCGCGGTCTGGACCGCTTCGGTGTAGGCCACCGCTCGCATCCCGCCGATGACGGTGTAGAGGCCAGTGAGCAGGACGACGCTCACGGAGCCGACCCAGAAGGCGTTCAGCGTCACGGGCCCGAGGCTGAGGGTCAGGTCCGGGAGGAGCGACGCGAAGACGACCCCACCGGCGAAGATGCCGACGGCGATCTTCGTGAGCACGTAGGCGATGAGTGAAATGACCGACAGCACCCAGCGCGACGCCGGCGAGAACCGCCGCTCGAGGAACTGCGGCATCGTGTAGACGCCGGATCGCAGGTAGATGGGCACCAGCAGCCATCCGAGCACCAGCAGGCACCAGGCGTGGAGCTCGTAATGTGCATACGTGACGCCCGTGGTCGCGCCCGCGCCAGCCAGCCCGACCAGGTGCTCCGAGCCGATGTTGGACGCGAAGATCGACGCGCCCACGATCAACCAGCCCAGGTTGCGGCCCGCGAGGAAGTAGTCGTCCGCGGTATCCCGGTTCGTCCGCACCACCCAGGTGGTAATGCCGAGCAGGAGGACGAAATACGCGGCGATGACGAGCCAGTCGAGCGGGGTCACGCGCGCGCCCCCAGCAGGATTTCGACCGTGAGCTGATCGAGCCGCTCGTACGCCAGGCCGCGGGCGCCGAGCGTCTCGCGCGCGAAGGTCTGGGCCTTGAGCGCTGTGGCGCGTTCGCGCGAGTAGGAGGTCGTATCTCCCGCAAACCGGGCATCGCCGGCGGCTTCGGTGATTAGCGCCCGGATCTCGGGGTCCGCGTTCCACTGCTGGGCACGAGCCTTCAGGATCTTGTATGTCCGCATGCAACCCCGGGCGAAGGCCTTGACGCCATCGACGTCCTCCGTGCGATACGCGTGCGCGTCGAAGTGCCGGCTGCCGGCGTAGCCCACGTCCTCCAGGAACTTCACGAGGAAGAACGCGGACTTCAGGTTGTGCGCGCCGAACCGGAAGTCCTGGTCGTAGCGGCCAAACGCCTGATCGTTCAGGTCGATGTGGAACAACTTGCCCCGATCCCACGCTTGCGCGACCGCGTGGAGGAAATTGAGGCCGGCCATGTGCTCGTGCGCGACCTCCGGATTCACGCCCACCATCCCGGGGTCGTCCAGCGTCTCGATGAATCCCAGCATCGCGCCGGTCGTGGGCAGGTAGATGTCGCCGCGCGGCTCGTTCGGCTTGGCCTCGAGCGCGAAGACGAGGTTGTAGCGCTGGTCCTTCACGTAGGCCGTGAGGAAGTTGAGGGCCTCGCGCAGGCGCTTGATGGCGTCGAGCGGGTTCTTCGCGGCGTCGGTCTCCGTGCCCTCGCGGCCGCCCCAGAAGACGTAGACCCCGGCGCCGAGCTCGACGCCGAGGTCGATGGCCCGTATGGCCTTCTGGAGAGCGTAGGCTCGCACCCGCGCGTCGTTGGACGTGAACGCGCCGTCCTTGAACGCCGGATCGCTGAACAGGTTGGTGGTGGCCATCGGCACCGTGAGGCCCGTCTCGTCCAGCGCGCGCCGGAACTCGCGGACGATCGTGTCCCGCTCGGCCGCCCTGGCATCGATAGGCACGAGGTCGTTGTCGTGGAGGTTGACGCCCATCGCGCCCACCTCCGCCAGCAAGTGCACGATCTCCACCGGGGAGAGGCGCGACCGCACCGGCCCGCCGAACGGGTCCCGTCCCGTGTTGCCGACCGTCCAGAGGCCGAAGGTGAACCGGTCCGCCGGGGTCGGATCGAAGCTGTGCGTCACGGGCTGCATTGTTCCATAACCACCGCTCGCGCAGCCCGCCGGCCACGCTTTCGATTTGACGCGCGCGACCTCGACAGGTAGCCTGATTTGCTGCGAGTCGATCGCCAGGTCCAGAATGTCCGATCACACCGCCCGCGAGAAGACGCTCCGCGCCGACGATCCGGCCGAAAGCGCCTCAGTCTCCGGCGACGATGGCCTCTTCTTCCAGTTGTTCGACGCCAGCCCGTTTCCGGCAGTCGTCACGCGGCTCGCGGATCACCGCGTCCTGGCCATCAACCAGCGCACCTCCGATGTGTTCGGTATCGGCCAAGAGGAGGCCGTCGGCCGTCACGCGCCCGATTATTACGTGAATCCGGACGAGCGGCGCCGGATGGCCGAGCAGGTCGTGCGCGAGGGCCGGGCGGACGACTTCCGCTTCGAGCTGCGCCGGCCCGGCGGCGGCACGTTCTGGGCGTCGGCGTCGGCACGGCGCGTCACCTTTGGCGGCGAGCCCGCCATCCTCGCGGTCTTCAAGGACATCACCGCCGAAGTCGAGGCCGAACGGACCCTCAAGGCCAGCGAAGAGCGGCTGGCGGCGCAGAGCCGCGCCCTCACGACGCTGACGGCGGAGCACGCCGTGTCTCAAGGCAGCTTCAGGGAGCGCCTGCGCACCATCCTCACCCTGGCCGCCACGACGCTCGATGCGGGCCGCCTGTCGCTGTGGCGGCTGGCTGAGGATGGCGAGAGCATCCGCTGCGAGGGTCTCTATTGCCTGGAGTCGGCCGAGTTCAGCTGCGGCGGAGTCCTGACGCGCGCGGAGGCGCCCAACTACTTTACGGCAATCGAACAGGAGCGCGTCATCGCGGCCGCCGACGCCCACAGCGATCCGCGGACCCGCGATTTTCGGGAAAGCTACCTCGCGCCGCGCGGCATCGGCGCCATGCTCGACGTCCCGCTCCGGGCGGCCGACCGTGTTCGGGGAGTCCTGTGCGCGGAGCACGTCGGCGGGCCCCGCGCCTGGACGGTGGACGAACAGAACTTCGCGGTGTCGGCCGCCAACCTCGTCGTGATGGCGCTGACCGAGGAGGACCGGCTGCAGGCGCTGGCCCGCCTGGCCGACAGCGAGGCGCGGGCGCGGCTGATCGTCGAC
Source organism: Vicinamibacterales bacterium (assembly GCA_035538015.1). GTDB lineage: Bacteria > Acidobacteriota > Vicinamibacteria > Vicinamibacterales > UBA2999 > VFZN01. The sequence goes on along the minus strand of DATLLC010000221.1, from coordinate 5,975 downwards.
ACCGCGCACGACGCCTTCATCGGGATCGACACGGCCGGCCACATCGTCAGCTGGAACGCACAAGCCGAGGCGACCCTCGGCTGGTCTCGCGACGAGGCGCTCGGACGCGACATGGCGACCCTGGTAGTGCCTCCCGCCTATCGCGAGGCCCACCAGCGCGGCATGGAGCGCTTTCTGGCCTCCGGCGAAGCCCCGGTCGTGAACCGCCGGCTCGAGCTCACCGCGCTGCACCGGGCCGGACACGAGTTACCGATCGAGATCACCATCACCTCGCCGATGCCGCTCGGCCAGGGATACTTCTTCGGCGCGTTCCTGAGAGACATCTCCGAGCGGCTGGAGCAGGAGGCGCAGCTGCGCGCCGCCAAGGATTCGGCTGAAGCCGCGACCCGCGCCAAGAGCGAGTTCCTCGCAAGCATGAGCCACGAGCTCAGGACGCCATTGAACGGCGTGCTCGGCTATACCCAGCTGCTGCAGCGCGACCGCGGACTCCGGCCGGCGCAGCGCGAGGCGCTCGAGGCAATCGCCAAGTGCGGCACGCACCTGCTGGAGCTGATCAACGACGTGCTCGACCTCTCGCGAATCGAGGCCGGCCGGGTCGACATCGAGGCCACGACCACCGATCTCGCGCAGCTGCTCATCGACCTGAAGTACGTCGTGGCCGACGCGGCCCGGCGCAAGGGCTTGCTGCTCTCGATGACCATTGCGCCCGGTGTCCCGCGGCGCGTGGTGCTGGATGGACGGCATCTCCGCCAGGTGCTGCTGAACCTGCTCGGCAACGGCATCAAGTTCACGCCCCAGGGCGAGGTTCGGCTCACGATCGAGACCCTGGACGACACCCGGCTCTACTTCGAGGTGAGCGATACGGGCATCGGCATCGAGCCCGGCGCGATTACCCGTATCTTCGAGGCCTTCAACCAGACCCGGGACGGCGCCGCCGCGGGCGGCACCGGACTGGGCCTCACCATCAGCCGGCACCTCATCCAGACGATGGGCGATCAGCTGAAGGTGGAGAGCACACCCGGGCGTGGCAGCCGCTTCTACTTCGCCCTGCCGCTGGTCTGCGCCAACGACGACCGCAGCCTCACCGACGAGGACGACGCGGGCGCCGAGCCCTCGCTCGATGCGCGGCTCGCGCCCGGCCAGGACCTGATGGCGCTGGTCGTCGATGACAGCACCGTGAACCGGCGCATCCTCGCCCGGCTGCTCGAGAGCGCGGGGGTGCGGGTGATTACAGCGGCGGGCGGGGCCGAAGCGCTGCGCCTGGTCGGCGAGCACCGGCCGGACGTCGTGTTCATGGATCTGCGGATGGGCGATCTCGACGGGCTCGAGGCGACCCGCCGGATCAAGGCGGACCCCCTGGTGGCGGACATCCCGATCATCGCCGTGACCGCGAGCGCCTTCGGCGACACGCGCGAGGCGGCGTCGGCCGCGGGCTGTACCGACTACCTCTCAAAACCGGTCCGCGCCGAATCGCTGTTCGCCGTCTTGCACACGCACCTGGGCGTGCAGTTCGAATCCGAGCCGGCTCCAGGTCCCGTGCCCGAACCGGAGCTCTCGGATCATTCCCGGCGCGTGGCGCTCGCGCTGCGCCTGCACGAGGCGGCGGCGATTGGCAGCGTCACCGACCTCGAGGCGATGGCGCAGGAACTGGCGGTTGGCGATCCCGGTGAGGCCGGGCTTGGTCGCCAGATCGCGCGCCTGGCGGGCCAGTTCGACTTCGACGAGCTCCGCGCGCTGGCCGGCCGCCTTGCCGGCGATGCCGACCCGCGACGATGACCCTGCCCGAGACGGCCACCATCCTCGTGGTCGACGACAGCCCGGTCAACCTGCAGGTCCTGGTTCGCACGCTCCAGGCGAGCGGCCACCGCATCCTGGCCGCGCGGAACGGGCGGGCCGCGCTGGAGATCGCCAGCCGCGCGCGACCGGATCTCGTGCTGCTCGACGTGATGATGCCGGACATGGACGGCTTCGAAGTGTGCCGGGCCCTGAAGGCGCGCCCGGAGACCAGAGAGGCCGTCGTGATCTTCCTGTCCGCGCTCGGCGAGGTCGCGGAAAAGGTCTCAGGGTTGAGCATCGGGGCCGCGGACTACATCACCAAGCCCATTCAGGCCGAGGAGGTGCTGGCGCGTGTCACGATCCACCTCACCCGGCAGTATCTCGAGCGCGAGCTTCGCCGGAGCCGAGACCGGCTCGACCGCGAGCTCGCCAACGCGGCGGACATGCAGCGGCGGCTGCTGCCGCGGCGCATGCCAGAACATCCGGCCGTGGAGTTTGCCGGGTTCTACCAGACGAGCCGGCATGCGGGGGGCGACTACTACGACGTCATCCGCATGGACGCCGACCGCTTCGCGGTAGTGGTTGCCGACGTCTCGGGCCACGGAGCGCCGGCGGCGATCGTGATGGCCATGATCCGAGCCGTGCTCCACACCTGCGACGGCATGCTGCATGATCCGGCAGCCGTGCTCCATCACCTCAACCGGCATTTCGAGTTCCTCTGGGACACGGCGATGTTCGCGACCGCCGTCTACGGAGTGCTCGACGTGGGGCACGGCACCTGGCGGTCGATCCGGGCCGGACATCCGCCGCCACTCGTCTTCAGGCCAGGCCAGGGGGTCGGGAGCGCGGTCTCCGGAGAGGCGCGGATGCTCCTGTTCGGCGACATGGGAAACCTCGTCGCGGAGGACCAGCGCCTGACCCCCGGCGACCGCCTCGTGCTGTATACCGATGGGCTGACCGACCGTCAGGGGCCCGACGGACAGCTCTACGACCTCGAGCGGCTCTCCGCCACGCTCTTGAGGCACGCCGAGGCAGCGCCCGGAGTACTGCTGGAGCGGCTGGTGGAGGACGTGGAGTCGTTTTGCGGAGGGCGGGAGGCCGAGGACGACCAGACGTTGCTGGTGGTTGGAATCGGAAAAGGCTCTAGGGTCTAGACTCTAAGCTCTAGAGTCTAGGCTCTAGGCTTAACACCTGTCAGGCCTATAGCCCTAGGGCCTAAAGCCTAGAGCCTCGAGCCTCGAGCCTCGAGTCTGGAGCCTCTAGAGGCGCAAGCCTCCCCCCGCCCCGGCCTATAATCGCATGTATATGCGGACGGACGTCGGAAACCCGGACTACTACCACAAGGTCGTGGACTGCCAGTGGGCCTGCCCCGCCCACACCAACGTCCCGGAGTACATCCGCTTGATCGCGCAGGGGCGCTTCAACGACGCCTACATCGTCAACCGGGAATCGAACGTGTTCCCCGGCATCCTCGGTCGGACGTGTGATCGGCCGTGCGAGCCCGCGTGCCGCCGGACCCGCGTCGACGGTAAACCCGTGGCCATCTGCCGGTTGAAGCGGGTCGCGGCGGATCACAAGGACGACATCCGGGACCGCATCCCGACCGCCCCTACGGTCAAGAACGGCAAACGGATCGCGCTCGTCGGCGCCGGTCCGGCATCCCTGACCGTGGCCAACGACCTGATGCCGCTCGGCTACCAGTGCACCATCTTCGAGAAGGGGCCGCGCCCCGGCGGCCTCATGCGCGTGAACATCCCCGCCTTCCGCCTCCCCGAAGAAGTCCTGGACGAAGAGATCGGCTACATCACCAACATGGGCGTGGACATGCAGTACGACACGCCGGTGACGAGCCTCCGCGCGCTGGTCGACTCGAAGGAGTACGATGCGGTCTTCGTCGGCAGCGGCGCGCCCAAGGGCAAGGAGCTGGACCTGCCGGGGCGATTCGAGACCGACCAGATCTTCATCGGCATCGACTGGCTGGAGTCCATCCACTTCGGCCACATCGACACGGTCGGCAAGCGCGTGCTCATCATCGGCGTCGGCAACACGGCGATGGACTGCTGCCGTTCAGCCAAACGCCTCGGCGCGACGGATGTGAAGGTGATCGCGCGCAAGACGCGCAAGTACTTCAAGGCGTCGCCCTGGGAGCTCGAGGACGCGGAGGAAGAGCGCGTGGACATCCTGGAGAATCACTCGCCGGTCCGCTTCATCGTGGAGAGCGGCAAGCTGACCGGCATGGAGTTCGACACGTTCACCTCGCGCGAAGAGAACGGGAAGCTCGTGCAGGAGCCGGCAGGGCGCACCATCGTCCCCTGCGATACGGTGATCCTGGCGATCGGCCAGGAGAACGCGTTCCCCTGGATCGAGCGCGACATGGGGCTCACCTTCGACAAGTGGGACATGCCAGTGGTGGACAAGGTCACGCACATGGCCACGCGGCCGGGCGTGTTCTTCGGCGGCGACGCGGCGTTCGGGCCCGCCAACATCATCTGGGCGGTGGCGCACGGCCACCAGGCCGCGATTTCGATCCACCAGCACTGCCAGGGGCTCCCGGTCACCGAGCGGCCGCCGGACGGCCAGACGCTGACCAGCACCAAGATGGGCCTGCACGAATGGGCCTACAGCAACGACTACAGCCCGGTGGCGCGGCAGAAGATGACGCACGTCGAGATGCCCCGCCGCTTCTCGAAGATGACCATCGAGGTGGAGCAGGGCTTCACCGCCGACCAGACCGCACACGAGGTCGAGCGCTGCCTCAACTGCGACGTCGAGACGCACTTCACCGACTCCTTGTGCATCGAGTGCGACGCCTGTATCGACATCTGTCCGGTGGACTGCCTGACGATCACGAAGGGCGGTGACGAGCCGGATCTGCGCCAGCGCCTGACGGCGCCGGCGGAGAACATGGAGCAGGCGCTGTTCGTGTCCGGCGCGCTCAAGCAGACCGGCCGCGTCATGGTGAAGGACGAGAACGTGTGCCTGCACTGCGGGCTGTGTGCGGAACGCTGCCCCACATACGCATGGGACATGCGCCAGTTCGTGCTGCAGCAACCCTATGCGGGTGTGACCTTCATACCGCTGGAGGCGGTGGGACGATAGCTTACGGCAAACGGCAGCCGGCAGCCGGTTCCCGACTGCCGGTTCCCGACAAGTGTTACTTATGAGTCAAGTCAACGACTTCGCTTTCAAAATCGCGACGGCCAATGGCACGGGCTCGGCCAGCGCCAACGGCCTGATCATGCAGGCGATCTTCCGGATGGGCGTTCCGGTGACCGGCAAGAACGTGTTCCCGTCGAACATCCAGGGTCTGCCCACGTGGTACGAGATGCGGGTCAGCAAGGACGGGTACACCGCCCGGACGCCCATCTTCGATCTGATGGTCGCGCTCAATCCCGCCACTTATGCCAAGGACGTAGCTGAGGTCCGTCCTGGCGGCTGGCTCCTGTACGACTCGACCTGGCCGCTGGAGGCCACGCTCAAGCGAGCGGATGTGACCTATCTGGGCGTGCCGCTCGCCGAGATGTGCAACGCCGCCTTCAAAGGCGTGCGCGAGCGCATCCTGATGAAGAACATTGCCTACGCCGGTGCGCTGGCCGCTCTCCTCGGGATGGATCCCGAGATCATCCGGGGCCTCACCAGGGAGAAGTACGCGAAGAAGCAGTCGCTCCTCGATTCCAACGACAAGGCCATCGCGCTCGGCTTCGACTACGCCACGAAGGCCTTCTCGTGTCCGCTTCCGATCCGGCTCGAGAAGATGGACGCGACGAAGGACAGCATCCTCATCGACGGGAACACCGCGGCCGGCCTCGGCGCCGTCTTCGCTGGCGCGACGGTTGGCGCGTGGTACCCGATTACCCCGTCCACGTCGCTCATGGAGGCCTTCAAGGGCTTCTGCCAGAAGTACCGGCGCGACGAAGCGACGAAGAAGAACAAGTTCGCGATTCTGCAGGCCGAAGACGAGCTGGCGGCGATCGGAATCGTGATCGGCGCCGCGTGGGCGGGCGCCCGCGCCTTCACGCCCACGGCCGGTCCTGGCATCTCACTGATGAACGAGTTCATCGGGCTCGCGTACTACGCCGAAGTCCCGGCGGTGATCTTCGATGTGCAACGCACGGGTCCCTCCACGGGCATGCCGACACGGACGCAACAAGGCGACCTCATGATGTGCGCCTACGCGTCCCACGGCGACACCCGCCATA
>DATLLC010000220.1:0-21204 GCA_035538015.1 Vicinamibacterales bacterium | reverse complement strand
GGTGCGCATCGTCGATTTCATCAGTTCGACGATGGCCATGCGCCCGCCGTTCCTGTTCGGAATGAGGCGCTGGGAGATGAAGCAGCGGAAGCTGGCGGCGAGCCGGGCGCGCACGAACCGCTGGTCGCTCACTTCGAACGTGCCGACGATGCGCTCTACGGTCTTCGAGGCATCGATCGTGTGGAGGGTCGAGAAGACCAGGTGCCCGGTCTCGGCCGCGGTGAGCGCGATCTCGATGGTCTCGCGGTCGCGCATCTCGCCGACCAGGATGACCTTGGGGGCCTGGCGCAGCGCCGCCCTGAGTGCGGCGGCAAACGTCGGCGTGTCGCTGTGCAGCTCACGCTGATGCACCGTGCCCTTCTTGTGCGCGTGCAGGAACTCGATCGGATCCTCGATCGTCACGATGTGCTCGGCCCGCGACTCGTTGATCAGGTCGATGATCGCCGCCAGGGTGGTGGACTTGCCCGAGCCGGTCGGGCCCGTCACCAGGACGATGCCGTTTTTCAGCGTGGCCACCTCGCCGACCGCCTTGGGCAGCCCGAGGTCCGAGAGGCTCGGAATGTGCTCGGCGATCAGGCGCATGACGATCGCGAACGTGCCGCGCTGGCGGAAGACGTTGACCCGGAAGCGCGACAGTTGCGGCACGGCGTAGGAGAGGTCGCAGGCGCCCTGTTCGATCAGCGTGCGCAGGATGAGGTCGTTGGTGCCGATCAGATCGCTCGCCAGGCCGGCCGTATCCTCGGACCGCAGCACCGGGAGGCCCGGGATCTCGACGGCTTCCAGCTGGCCGTACCGCTCGATCTGCGGCGGGCGGCCGGGGGAGAACACGAGGTCGCTGATGCCAGGGCCGGCCCCGGTCATCGCCGTGATGAGCGCCGGCGTCTCGACAGCCCGCGGGCCCAGGGATCCGAAAAGTCGCTCACTCAGTTGAGGGCCGGCATCGAACGTCATATACCTCAAGCATACGACGATGCGGCCGCCGCCAACCGCGTGGCGTGAAGAAGCATGCAAACCGTGATGTCGCACGATCACGGCAACTGCCGCTCGTTCGCGACCCCTGGACATCCGCGATCCGCCTCGGTCGCGCTCTTCGAGTAGACTCCGGGCGCGGAGGATTCGAGATGAGCGAAGACGCTGACGCTGGCGCGGCGCCGGACGCCGCGCGCGAACTGCTGCGCCACACCGTGGCGACGCTGGCCTACCGGGCCGAGAAGGTGCTGCGCGAAGTCCCCGACGGGTTCCCCGAGTTCCGTTTGGCCGCGAACGGGCGGACGGCGCTGGAGCTCCTCGGCCACCTGGCCGACTTGATGGAGTGGGGCACCCGCTTCACAGCGGGAGAAAACAAGTGGCAACCGGGTGAGGCAACGGCGTGGGAGGCCGCGCGCGAACGCTTCTTCCGCGGCATCGCCGCGCTCGATGCCGGCCTCGCGGCGCCGGCCTCGGACAGCTATCCGCTCGGCGTCATCTTCCAGGGCCCGATCGCCGACGCTCTGACCCACGTGGGCCAGCTGGCGATGATGCGCGGCGCCGCCGGCCTGTCGGTGCGGCCCGAGAGCTACGCCCGCGCCGAGATCCGCACCGGCCGTGTCGGCCTCGATCAATCGGCGAAGCGAACGGAGTTCGAGGGCGACGCCAGCAAGTACCGGCGCTGAACCGATTGCCCGGCGTGACCGGCGACGACCGGAAGCAGCCCGCGGGACGGTCCATCCGTGGCGCGGGCTTGCCAGCGTCGCGACCGGCGAGATACCGTGCCCGTGCGCCACTGCGCCTCAATTCACCCCAAGGAGAGATCTGACATGGCCTCAATCACCGAAGTCGCCCAGCAGTTCTTCGACGCCTGCGAAACCGGCAAGGGCTGGCAGGGTTGCCAGCAGTACTGCGATCCCAAGGCCTCGTTCCGGTCGGAGGCGACACCGCTCGCCGCGATGAAGACGCTCGAGGAGTACACGAACTGGATGCAGGGGCTGTTCACGCCGATTCCCGACGGCAGCTACGTGATCAAGTCGTTTGCGGCCGACCCTGTGCGTAGCAACGTCACCGCCTACGGCGTGTTCTCGGGTACTCACACCGGTCAGGGCGGGCCGGTGCCACCGACCGGCAAGCGCATCGCCTCCGACTACGTCTACGTGATGGAGTTCAAGGGCGACAAGATCACGCACATGACAAAAATCTGGAACGATGCGGTAGCCCTGAAGGCCCTGGGCTGGGCCGCATAGCGAGGAGAACGACGATGCCTGCGCGACGACGGCCTGGCGTATCGGTGGTGATCCTGCTGCTCGTCGGCGCGGCGCTCTCGGGGCGCGTGCCCGAGCCACAAGCCGCGCAACCGATCGCACAACCCGCGGCACGGGTGACCGCCATCCGGGCCGGCCGTCTGCTCGATCCCGAGGCGGGGCGCGTGCTCACCAACCAGGTGATCGTCGTCGAAGGGCAGAGCATCCGCGAGGTCGGTCCGAACGTCGCGATTCCCGCCGGCGCGCAGGTCATCGACTTGTCGCAGGCGACGGTACTGCCCGGTCTGGTCGAGGCGCACAATCACCTGGCCCTCACCTACAAACCGGTCCCCGAGAACTACGTCTACTACTACACCTACGTGCAGGAGTCGACGGCGCTCCGCGCCATCCAGGCCGCCTCCAACGGCATGCAGATGCTCAACTCGGGCTTCACCATCGTCCGGGACATGGGCAACAACGGCAACTACGCTGACACCGCGCTCCGACAGGCCATCGAGCAAGGCTGGATTCCGGGCCCGACGATCATCAATTCAGGGATCATCATCGGCGGCATGGGCGGCCAGTTCTTTCCCACGCCAGAGATGGCGAAGGATCACAACATCGTCTATCCCGAATACCTGGATGCGGACACACCGGATGAGATCGTGAAGGCGATCCGCCAGAACATCCTGTTCGGCGCGAAGGTGATCAAGATTTGTGTGGACTGCAAGCCGTACGGCTACACCGCCGACGAGATTCGGCTCGTCATCCGCGAGGCCGCGAAGTCTGGGCTGAAGGTGGAAGGCCACGTGCAGACACCACGCGGAGCGCGCGACGCCATCGAAGCGGGCATCTGGTCGATCGCGCATTCCGGCGCTCTCGACGACGAGTTGCACAAGCTGATGGCGCAGAAGGGCATCTGGCGTGCTGGGACCGAGACACCGGAAGGGCTGGCCGGTCATCCGGTGTCGGCCGAAGCCTACAAGCGGACCGTCGCCGGGCTCAAGAATGCCTACGACAACAAGGTGCCGCTGACCTTCTCGACCGACGCGGACTACTGGGTCGAGGGCAAGACCCGCGGCGAGCTGTGCCTCGAGTTCATCAGGACGTGGAAGGACGCCGGCATCCCGAACGCGGACATCCTGCGCGCGATGACCATCAACGGCTACAAGGTGAGCGAGACCGAGCAGACGCGCGGGCCGATCAAGGCCGGTCTCTTCGCGGACCTGATTGCCGTCCCCGGCAATCCGCTGGAGGACATCGAGACCCTCAAGCGGGTGTCCTTCGTGATGAAGGACGGCACGGTATTCAAGCGGGACGGGGTGATGACGCCGGCAGCGTTCTTCAACGCCGGTCCAGTCAACGGTTGGCGGATACGGTAGCGCGCCGCCGGGTCAGGGCGTAGGGGAGCGAGGCGAGCGCGACACAGGCCGCGAAGGCGAGCCACTCGTCACGGGTCAGCCCGGTGAGGAGCCAGCCGATGACCGCGCAGGCGAGCCACGGCACCGCGCCCGCGAGCGGCACGCGGAAGGCCGTACCCGTTCCGCCACCTTCGATTCCGAGCCGCCGCAGCTGCCACGAGGCCAGCGCGCACCCGAAGTAGAGCGCGAGCACCGAGATGTTGGCGAGGATGGCGAGCCTCTCGAAGGTGCCGGTCAACGCGAACGCCAGCACGATGGCCGATTGCACGACGATGGCGACGTGCGGCGAGCGATACACCGGGTGGACCGCCGCGAGCGCGCGCGGCAGGAACCCGTCGCGGGCCAGCGCGAAGAGCATGCGCGGCATCGACAGCGTCATCCCGCCCAGATAGCCGAACATCGAAATCGACGCTCCCGCGAGGAGCACGGTGCCCGCCCATCCGCCGAGCGACGCCGTCGCGACGTCGGCCAGCGGCGAGACGTTGGCCTGCGCGAGCCGGCTGCCGAGCACGCCCTGCGACACCACCTGCAATGTGATGTAGAGCGTGGTGACGCCAATCATCGCGAGCGCCACCGCTCGGGGCACCGTCCGTGCCGAGTCGCGGACCTCGCCGCTCGGCACCAGCGCGATCTCGATGCCTGCGAACGCGAAGATGAGCAGCAGCGACATGCGGGCGACGTCGGGCGCGGTGGGCGGAGCGGTCACCTGCAGATTGGTCCCGTCGACGGCGAACGCACCGCCGGCGACGACGAGCAGGAGCGGCAGGAGCTTGGCGGCCGTGGCGACAGCGTTGAGCCGGGCGCCGAGCGAGACCCCCCGCAGGTTCACCAGCGACCAGAAGGCGAACACCGCCACCAGGACCAGCGCCTGCATCCCGCGCCCGGCCATTGACGGCACCAGCAGCCCGAGGCCCGACGCGAACACGGTCGACACCGCGGCGGTGGCGAAAATTCCGGTGATCCAGAGCAGGACACCGGAGAGGAATCCGGCGTAGGGCCCGAATGCGGTCCCGACGTAGGCATAGGGGCCGCCGGTCAGCGACACGCGGCTGCCCGCATCCGCGATGCAGAGCACGATGAGGCCCATGGCCACCGCGCAGACCAGATACGCCAGCGGCGCGGCCGCGCCAAGGGAGGCCGCGACGAGCGCCGGCAACCGGAAGATACCGCCGCCGATGGTGATGTTGATGATGCCGGCGGCCAGTCCCAGCGTGCCGATCGCCCGGACCAGCGAGTCGCCCCGTGGCGCGGACGTGCGACCCTCAGACATCCCGCATAGCCTACTCTGCTATCGTTCGTTCGTGGCCTTGTGGGACATCACGCCCATCGTCTCAGTCGAGACGCCCGCGTTTCCGGGCGATACGACCTTCAGCCAGCAGTGGGCGGTTCGGATCGGGCCGGGTTGTCCCGTGAACCTGAGCGCCATCACCATGTCGCCGCACCTCGGCGCACACGCCGATGCGCCGCTGCATTACGGTATCGATGCGCCCGCCATCGCCGATGTGCCGCTCGAGCCGTATCTCGGGCCGTGCCGTGTGATTCACGCGATCGACTGCGGCCCGCTGGTCATGCCCGAACACCTGGCGCACGCCTCCACCGGCCTTCCGCCCCGCGTGCTGGTCCGCACGTGCCGCAAAGCCCCAACGACGTGGTCGTCGGCGTTCACCGTCTTCGCACCCCAGACCATTGCCTGGCTGGCCGGTCTGGGAGTCCGGCTCGTCGGCATCGACGCGCAGTCCGTCGATCCGGCCGATAGCAAGACCCTCGACAGTCACCGGCAACTCCTGGTACACGGCATGCGGGTTCTCGAGAACCTCGTGCTCGACGATGTGGCGGCCGGTGACTACGAATTGATCGCGCTGCCGCTCCGGCTGGCCGGCGTGGACGCGTCACCGGTGCGGGCCGTGTTGAGGTCGCTGTGATCGCGACCCGCACCAGGTGCCTGGAGCTCGACGCCGCGGACCCGCTGGCCGGACTGCGCCGTCAGTTCGACCTTGCACGCGCGGATGCCGAGGGGCTGATCTACCTGGATGGCAACTCGCTGGGGGCCTTGCCGTCGGCCGCGGCCGCGCGTGTACGCCAGGTCGTCGAAGACGAGTGGGGCGGCGGGTTGGTGCGGAGCTGGAACACCGCTGGCTGGATCGCCGCCTCCGAGCGCATCGGCGACAAGATCGCGCCCCTAATTGGCGCGGCGCCCGGCGAGGTGGTCGTGGCCGATTCGACGTCTGCGAACCTGTACAAGGTGCTGCACGCGGCGATGGCCATCGTCCGGCACGGCCTCACGGCAACGACCGGCTCGGCGGGCACACGCCGTTGCATCGTGTCGGAGCGGACGAATTTTCCGACGGACCTGTACATCGCCGACACGGTGGCCCGCGACCACGGGCTCGAGCTCGTGCTCGTCGACGCCGATGACGTGCCCTCGGTGCTCGACGAGCGTCTGGCCGTGCTGATGCTGACGCACGTGAATTACCGCACCGGCCGCATGTTCCGGATGGCGGAGGTGACGCGCGCGGCCCGCGCGGCCGGCGTGCTGATGATCTGGGATCTGGCGCACTCGGCCGGCGCCGTGCCGGTAGACGTGCATGGCGGCGGGATCGAGCGCGACGCCGCGGACTTTGCCGTCGGTTGCGGCTACAAGTACCTGAACGGCGGACCCGGCGCCCCGGCGTTTGTCTGGGCGCATCCGCGCCACCTCGCGTGGATGGACGCTCGCGAGTGGCGGCAGCCGCTCTCCGGCTGGCTCGGACACGCCGCCCCCTTCGCGTTCACGACGGACTACCGCCCGGCGGCCGGCATCGCGCGTTTCATCTGCGGGACGCCCCCGGTGATTTCTCTCGCCGGACTCGAATGCGGCATCGACACCGTGCATGCCGCGGAGCCCTATGGCGGCCTCACGGCGCTCCGCCACAAGTCCCTGGCGCTCACGGACCTGTTCATCGAACTGGTCGAGTCGCGATGCGCGGGCCACGGGCTCGCGCTCGTCACCCCGCGCGATCCTGCGGATCGGGGCAGCCAGGTCTCCTTCTCGCACGCAACCGATGGCTATCCGATGATGCAGGCACTCATCGCCCGTGGCGTCGTCGGCGACTTCCGCGCCCCCGACATCCTGCGCTTCGGCTTCACTCCGCTCTACACGCGGTTCGTCGATGTCTGGGACGCCGTCGAGCGATTCCGCGAGGTGCTCGAGCGCGGCGAGTGGCGCGACCCACGGTTCGCGGTGCGCGCGGCTGTCACCTAGCAGGTTGCTGAAGGGCAGGCTGCGTCGTTCAGCAGCCTGCTCATCTAGCGGAGCGCGTCCAGCCGCTGTTGCAGCCGCGGATTCGGGAACTCGGCGACGATGGCTTCGAGGGCGCGGACGGCCGAGGCCGTGTCCCCGGCGGCCTCGTAAGCGTCGGCCTGCAGCGTCGCGCGCCGCGTCCGCAGGATGCGATTGTCCTGCGGCGGGTTGATCGCGGTCAGCGCGTCGACGGCCGCCTCGGGATTCTTCTGATCGACCAGCAGAGACTCGGCGGCCATCAATTGCACCTCGACGTCCGCCGGGAAGCGCCGCGCGGCCACGCCGATGAGCGAAGCGGACTCGTCGCCGTGTCCAGCCTTCCGTTCGGCCTGCGCCTGGTGATACAGGCCCGCCAGCAGGAGCCGCTCCACGTCCTGCGGATCACCGGACCGGATGCCCACGCCTCCCGCATAGCCGTAGACGAGCTCGCCGCCATGCTCGGCAGCCTCGTAGACGGCGAACACCGCGATCAGTCCCACGACCGCCGCCGCAGCGTGAACGTAGCGCACCTTCGGCGATCGGCGAAGAGCCAGCGCGAGGACTTCGAGCGCTCCAAGGGCCAGGGCCACGTTGCGTGCGCGCTCACCCCATTCCTCGTGCTCCACGACCGCCGCCCGCGAACCGGGCACACGCTCCACGGGCCCATGTGCCGCCGTGCCGGACTGCACGGACACCACGGCGGCGCCGGCCGCCAGGATGAGCAGCGTCGCCGCCGCCGGCCCGGCAAACACCGGCCGCCTCACCAGCGACACCAGTCGGAACGCCACGCCGATGATTACGAGGACGATGGTGAAGTGCACGATCTGCGGATGGAGTTCGGCCATGTCTGAGTATGTGCCGCCTTCATGGGCACCAGATCGGAATCGCATCCCTTCTGCCCCCTGATCCCTGATCCCTGATCCCTGATCCCTGATAATGTCCGCCATGCTTCTCGACACCCGCCGCCGCTTCATGACCCATTTCGCCAGCATCGGCCTCGGCACCACGCTGGTGCCCGGCGTTCTCTGGGCACGCATGCAGGACGCCGGCACGCAGACGGTGACCCTGGCGATGGTCACCGATGCGCTTCAGCTGTCCGGCATCGAGCTCAGCGAAGAGGACCGCCAGGCGATGGTCGAGGGGGCCAATCGGAACCTGACCCAGTACAAGGAACTGCACGCGGTCCACATCCCGAACGACGTCTCGCCGCCGTTCCACTTCAACCCTGTCGTGCCGGGCATGACGGTCGACAAGTCGCGACAGCCGTTCCGGATCAGCAAGCCGCCGACGCTGAAGCGCCCCACCAACCTGGAGGACGCGGCCTTCTGGCCGGTGCGCCATCTCGCGGAGCTGATTCGTACGAAGCAGGTGTCATCGGTCGAGCTCACCCAGATGTACCTGGAGCGGCTCCACCGCTACAACGACCGGCTGAACAACGTCGTCACTTTCCTGGACGACCACGGCCTCGCCGAGGCGAAGCGCGCGGACGCCGAGATTGCGGCGGGCCGCTACCAGGGTCCGCTGCACGGCATCCCCTGGGGCGCGAAGGACATCATCTCGGTCAAGGGCTTCAAGACGACATGGGGATCGGCGCCGTTCAAGGAGCAGGAGTTCGACTACGACGCGAGCGTGGTGGAGATGCTGCGCGAGGCGGGCGCCGTGCTCATCGCGAAGCTGGCGACGGGAGAGCTGGCGTCGGGTGACAACTGGTTCGGCGGGCAGACCAGGAGTCCGTGGGACCCGACTCAGGGCTCCAGCGGATCGTCCGCCGGGCCCTCGTCGGCGACGGCGGCTGGATGTGTCGGCTTTGCGATTGGCACCGAAACGAGTGGGTCTATCCTGAGCCCGTCGGCCCGCTGCGGCGTGGCTGGTCTCCGGCCCACCTTCGGCCGCATCAGCCGTTATGGCTGTATGGCTCTGTCGTGGACGCAGGATCGGCTGGGACCGATCTGCCGCTATGCCGAAGACTGCGCGCTCGTGATGCAGGCGGTTGCGAAGCCGGACGGCCGTGACATGAGCGTGACGGAGCTGCCCTTCAACTGGAACGCGGATTTCGACATCCGCACGCTGAGGGTCGGCATCATCCAGGACTCGTTCGACGAGATTACGGACCCCGCGGCGAAGGCCAACGCGCAGAAAACGCTCGAGACGCTGAAGGCGATTGGCGTCCGCGAGCTCGTGCCGGTGACCGTGCCTGACGTTACCGCCAACGTCAGCGCGATCTCGGTGGAATCGGCCGTGTTCTTCGACGAGCACGCGCGGGCGGGGCGAATGAAGGGCACGCGCAGCGCGCGGCCGAGCGGGCGTCTCGTCCCGGCGGTGGAGTGGCTGCAGTCGCAGCGTGTGCGCACCATGATGATGATGGAGCTCGCGAAGGCCACCGCACACGTCGACGTCTACATCGTCGGGTCGAACAACACCGGCATGGGCGGGCCGGGGGGCGGCCGAACTCCCGGTTCGAGCGGTCCCGCGGCCGCCGCGGGAGGGGCGGGCGGAGAAGGCGGCGCGGCCACGCCGCGTCCGGCGGACCCGCCGCGCCCGCAGACTCCGTCCCAGCGCCACTTCGCGATGGCCAACCTCGCATGCTATCCGGCGATCAACCTGCCGAACGGCTTCGCGGAGACCCTCACCCCGACCAATGCCACGATCTACGCGCAGCCCTATCGGGAGCTGCAGATTCTGGCGCTGGCCAAGGCGTATCAGGACGCCGCGAAGCACCACCTGGTGAAGCCGGCCAGGCTGGACGGCTAGCTCGGGAGCACCAACCCGCGTCAGTACGTCACTCTCACCCGGTACTTCAGGACGGCCTCGGCGTCTGCCCCCACCGGCACCTGGAACTGCGCCGCCCACGCCGCCGTCTTCGTGTGCTCGTGGGAGCTCTGGATCATCCGCCACGTGCCGCCGACCGGCTCGTTCACCTCCACGGTGATCGGCACCGCCTTGTGGTTGCGAAGCGTGATCTCGTAGCCCACTTCGTAGACGTTGCTCGCGATCTTCTCGAAGTCTGTCTGCTTGCGCTCGGCGATCACGTCGAAGGCGTTCCCGATCTTGAGGTTCAGCGTCTCGTCCTTCGGCGTATGGTTGATGCGATCCTCGCCGACGAACTGGACCGCGCCGGTCGAATCCTCCTGGTAGACGCGCACCGTGCCCGCCGGCATCGGCATGCCGAGGCCGCCCTTCTCCTCGTTCTTGAACTGGTAGTACACCTGGACGACATCCTTGAGAGGCGAGCCGGGGTGTGTCGGGTTGCGGTAGTACATGTGCTGGCCCTCCACGACATAGCGCTTCGTGATGGGGACAGCAGAACCCTCCAGCATGCTCACCTGCTTGGTCTGGCTGTTGTTGATGGTCGTCTTCCGGCCGAGCGTGTAGAGGTGGTAGTCCGAGAAGGACTCCTGCGTCATCGGCGCGGGAGCTTCCGCGCGCGCAACGTTTTCCTCCAGCGCCACCATCCTGCCGAGGACCTGCCGCACGCGGTTGAGGTCGCCCGCGACCAGCTGCAACTTGGCGTTCCGGAACGCCGTGCCGCTGTTGTTGGTGAGCGTCACCCAGCCATCGACGTCCGCGGCCTTGTCGTCGCGCGACACCGTGAGGACGTAGTCGGCGTTCCAGGCCAGCTTGCCGGCCAGGTACGACGCCTCCACGCGGTGGCGCGCCGCACCTTCGTTCTCTACGGTCCAGATGAGCGTGGGCCGCGAGAACAGGGTCTCGGGCAGCTCGGGGAAGCGGATGTGATCGGCGTGCATGCCGGTGACGATCTCGTTGCCGATGCGCCACACCGGCGCGGTGTTGTAGCTGAGGAGCCGGGCGGTCACTTCCTCCTGGACGGTGGAGCCGTCCTCCTGCCGCGTGCGGACGAGCGTCACGTCGCGGCCGACGAACTTGCGGAGGAGTTTGTCGGGCTCGAGCAGGTCGTACTCGTAGTTCTGCTCCAGGACGCTCACGCGCGAGGGCTCGGTCAGCGAGCGGAAATGCACCGTGGCCGGGTTCACCGTCGCGGCGATGTCCATGAAGCGGAGACTCGCCGTGCCGCGCGCGAGCTGGAGCTGCCGGACGTCGCGGACGAGCGCGATATCCGAGTTGTAGACCGTGAGGGCGAGCTCGGACTGGTCGTCGAGCGTGGTGGTCTGGTCCTGAACCGCCGCCGGCGTGGCGGAGGCGACGGGCGCTGCCGGCCTGGCAGCCAGCGCCGCGCCGGCGATGATGAGGGTGCCCGCCCAGATGCGTGCAGACATGTAAACCGCTCCTTGAACACGGATGGCCGAACTGGCCTCCTGTTCTCAGAACGGCCGCCGAGGGGAACCTTGCAGCCACAGATGGCGCAGATGCACAGATGGGACACGACAGGTGCCGGCACCTGTCCGCACCCAGCAGCACCTGTCGGCACCCGTCGGCACCTGTCTAGGCGATCAGCTCCTTGTTCCCGGTGGCCGGGATCCCGATCCACATCAGCGCGGCGCCGAGGAAGGCCGCGCCCGTCACCGTGAACGCCGCGCCGAATCCGCTCGTGCCCACCATCGACCCCACTACGAACGGGGCGGCGGCACTGGCGATGCGACCGACGTTGTAGCCAATGCCCGCCGCGGTGGCGCGGACCGATGTCGGGTAGAGCTCCGCGATCACCGCGCCGAAGCCGCTGTAGTACCCGGTGCCGAAGAAGGCAACCGCCGGCCCCAGCAGCAACAGCATCCATGGCTCGCGCAGCGCGCCGTAGAGCGGGAGCAGCAGTGCCGCCATCAGCACGAACGTCACGTACGCGGGCTTGCGGCCGATCGCATCGGCGATGTACCCGAAGCTGACGTAGCCGAACCACATGCCCACCTGCATCGCGATGACGAACCACGACATCGCCGCGGAGGAGAGGCCGACGCCGCCGCGCTCCACCGGCAGGTTCAGATACGCGGGCACCCACAGGTTGAGGCCCCACCAGCCGAACAGGCAGCAGGCGTTCATGAGGATGATGAAGACGGTGATCCGCGCGCGCTCGCCGGTGAACAAAGCGCTCACGCGGCCCCGTTCTGATGGGGGCGTCCGGTGCCACAGTTCCGGCTCCTCGACCTTCCTCCGGATCCAGAGCGTGAAGAGCGCGGGCAGCACGCCGACCAGGAACACGCCGCGCCACCCCCAGATCGGCATGACGATGAGGTTGACCGTGGCCGCCAGACCGTAGCCGATCGCCCACGAGCTCTGGACGAACGCAAGCGCCTTGCCGCGATGGCGCGCCGGAAACGTCTCGGAGACCAGCGCCACGCCGGTGGCCCACTCGCCGCCCATCCCGAAGCCGAGCAGGATGCGGAACACGGCGAGCTGCGGGACCGTCTGTGCCAGCCCGCACGCCGCCGTGAAGATCGAGTAGATCAGCACCGCCGCCATCAGCGCGCGCTTCCTGCCGATGCGGTCGGCGATGACGCCAAAGGCCACGCCGCCCGCCGCCGCTGCCAACAGCGTCACGGCGCCCAGCTGTCCCGCTACCGCGGTCGACAGCTGCAGGGTCGGATCCTGGATGAGCGCCGCCAGGACCAGCGAGTAGAGCATGACGTCGAACGAGTCGAGCATCCAGCCCAGCGCGGCCGCGACGAACGCCCGCCGCGCCCGGACGTCGGCGTCGTGCCACCACGCCAACGGTCCCTCGGCCGCCGGGGTGAACGGGCGGCCCTCCGGAGGGGCGAGTGTCGAGGTGGACGTCATGGTGTCCGGATTCTACTCGCGGTCGTGCTACGCTCCCGCCGGAACCCGTTCCGCGGGATTCGAGTTCACGATTCGAGTGAGAGCAGGGTTCGACCTTCGAGGAGCCGCCAATGCGTTCCAACGTTCTGCGCGCTGCGCGAATTCTGAGCGGTCTTGGCATCCTGGCCGCCGCCGCGTCCGTCGCGCCGCTTGCACAGCCGCGCGAGACCGTCGCCATCGACAAGGACGACATCGGCGGAGTCGTCTCGGGCCCGAAAGGGCCCGAGGCAGGCGTCTGGGTCATCGCCGAGACGCGCGACCTCGGCGTCCGCTACATAAAGAGCGTTGTCACCGACGATCGTGGCCGCTATGTCGTTCCCGATTTGCCGGCCGCGAAGTACCAGGTCTGGGCGCGCGGCTATGGGCTGGTCGACAGCGCCAAGGCCGCCGCCTCGCCGGGCACACAACTCAACATCACGGCGGTGCCCGCGCCCAGCGACGCGGAGGCGGCGAAGTATTACCCCGCGATCTACTGGTACTCGATGCTGAAGATCCCCGGCGCCGAGGAGTTCGGCGGCAAGGCCCACGACATTGCTCCGCGGCTGACCGAGCAGCGCCAATGGATCGCGGCGATGAAGAACACCGGCTGCATCGGTTGTCATCAGCTGGGCCAGGAGTCCACGCGCACGATCCCGCCGTCGCTCGGCACCTTCGCCAATGGCGCCGACGCCTGGAAGCGGCGCGTGCAGTCGGGCCAGTCCGGCGCGATGATGCACGGCCAGCTGACCAACCTCGGCGAACGGGCCTTCGCCAACTACGGCGAGTGGACCGACCGCGTCGCCAAAGGCGCCCTGCCGTTCGCCAAGCCGTCGCGCCCCGAGGGGGTCGAGCGCAACATCGTCGTGACCCTCCGCGACTGGATGGACGAGAAACACTACCTCCACGACCTCATCTCGAGCGATCGCCGGCATCCCACGGTGAATGCGAACGGCCCGCTGTTCGGCTCGCCGGAGTACAGCTCCGACCTGCTGCCGATTCTCGACCCGATCAAGAACGTGGCCACCACGTTCAAGGCGCCGGTTCGCGATCCACAGATGCCGCTGAACCTCGGGCCGGGGCACGCCGCCGGCCTCGATCCGACGATGCCGTCGCCCTACTGGGACAACGAGCGGATCTGGGAGACCCGCGTCAATAACCACAACTCGATGTTCGGCAAGGACGGCCGGTTGTGGCTGGCGGCGTCGGTGCGCGGCGCCGACAACCCGGCGTGGTGCAAGGCCGGCTCGTCCTATCCGTCGGCCAAGGCGTTCCCTTTGGAGCGCGCCGTCCGTCATCTCGCGGTCCTCAACCCAAAGACGATGAAGTACGACTTCGTCGAGACCTGCTACTCGACGCACCATCCGCAATTCGGCTACGACGCCAACGACACGCTCTGGACGAGTGGCGGTGGTCCGGTGGTGGGGTGGCTCGACACGAAGAAGTTCGACGCCACCGGCGACGCCGCGGCGTCGCAGGGCTGGACAGCTCTGATCCTCGATACCAACGGCAACGGCAAACGCGACGAGTACGTCGAGCCCGACCAGCCGCTGGATCCAGCCAGGGACAAGCGCGTCAACTCGCCGTTCTATGCGGTGATGCCGAGTCCGGTGGACGGCTCGATTTGGGGGGCCACGCTGGGCGTGCCCGGCGCGGTGGTGCGACTCGTGCCTGGTCCGAATCCGCCCGAGACGGCGCTGGCCGAGGTCTACAACGTGCCCGCACCCGGATTCGGCGCGCGCGGCGCCGACATCGACGGCCAGGGCGTGGTCTGGGTGTCGCTCGGCAGCGGCCACATGGGCAGCTTCGATCGGCGCAAGTGCAAGGGACCGCTCAACGGCCCCAAGGCCACCGGAGACCATTGCCCGGAAGGCTGGTCGTTCCATCAATATCCGGGCCCGGGCTTCAAGGGCATTGGGGAGAACAGCGCCGAGTCGAGCTATTACACGTGGGTCGACCAGCACGACACCTTCGGGCTCGGCCAGAACGTGCCGATGTCGACGGGAAACCTGAACGACGGGCTCATCGCGATGAAGGACGGCAAGATGGTCGGTCTGCGCGTGCCCTATCCGATGGGCTTCTACGCCAAGGGGTTCGACGGCCGCATCGACGATCCGAAGGCCGGTTGGAAGGGACGGGGCTTGTGGGCAGCGAACGGCGATCGCACTCCGTGGTTGATTGAAGGTGGAAAGGGCACGCGACCGTTGGCGGCGCACTTCCAGCTGCGGCCCGATCCGCTGGCAAAGTAGCATCTCTGGCATGACCGGTCGCGTGATCACGGTGTCGGAGGGAGTCGGACATTTGTTCGGCGGCGAGCTGCTGCTCCGGGAAGTGTTGTACCGGCTGTACCGCTCGGTCGACGACAGCGGGATGGTCCGGCCCTCCGAGGCGATCGGGCCGTTCGAGGGCACGATGGACGTGGGCGACATGGCGGAGGCCGTGGTGCTGTCCGGCGTGGAAGACCTCGTGCTGCAGCTCGACGGCGGCCGGCGGATCACGATTGCCCTGACGAGCACGAGCGGGCGTTTCCAGGTGCGTGGCGTGGGCCCTGGTACCGACGGCGTGCGCGAGTTTGCTCAGCGGTATACGGCCGCCTGGTGCAGTCAGGATCCCAAGAGCGTCGCCGCCTTCTTCGCGCCGGCAGGGTCGCTCCGCGTGAACGACGCTGCGCCCGCGGAGGGTCGTGCCGCCATTGCGGTCGTGGCCCAGGGCTTCATGACGACCTTCCCGGATCTGAAGCTGTCGATGGACGATCTGACCAGCGACGGCGGACGGACCCTCTTTCACTGGACCCTGGTGGGCACGAACACCGGGCCGGGCGGAACGGGACGCGCCGTCCGCATCAGCGGCGTCGAGCAGTGGCGACTCAGCCGCGATGGCCTGATCGAGGAATCGCTGGGGCACTTCGGCGCCGCCGATTATCAGCGGCAGCTCGACGGACACGCCTGAGATCGGCGCCGGCAAGCGCCGCCACTCAGGGCACGCTCGTCCAGCGTGTTCCGCCATCGGTGGTCCGGAACGACCGTCCGTTTGCCGCGCGAACGACCGCTGCCTCTGCGTCGGCGGCGTCGACGGCGACGAGATCCCCCGGTGATGGGGGCGTCACCTGACGCCATTTCTGCGCGTCGGTCGTGAGGAGCACGACGCCTGCATCGCCAACCACCCAACACGTCGAGGCTGACGGACAGTGGCCGGCCCTGAGCAGCGTTCGCACGCCGGTGTCGAGCCGCTCCCAGGTCGCGCCCTCGTTCCTGCTGCGCTCCACGATGCCTGGTTCGGCAAGCCGCCAGCGCACCGCGGGATCCAGCGAGCGCAGGTCCGTCTGGGCGCCAGCCGCCGGCGAAGACCGTCGCGTCTCCGCCGTCGTGCCGAAGGCCTGAGGGGAAGGCGCCGGAGCGGGGGCAGCCGCGGGGGGCCGATTCGCTTCCGCGACGACGATGGATTCCTGCAGGGTCGGAGGCGTTGCCGGTGTCACGCCCGCCACTGGTGCGGCGCGCTCTTCTTTCTTGGCCAACTGGTCTGCCTCGGCGCGGCGCACCGCCAGGTTCTTGCGCTCCGCTTGCTCTGCCAACTGGCGCTCCAGTTGCCCTCGCTCTCGAGCGGCCAGTGGGCTGGCAGACTCCGGCTTCGCAGCCTTCTCTTCCACGGCCCGCGGCACCTCCGACATCGAGGGTGCGGGCGCGACCACTAGGGGACTCGGCTCAGCGGACCCGGCGACCGTTGCCGGAGACTGCAAGCGCTTGCTCCTGTCAGGACTGGCACGATCCTCGAGCCGTGCGCTTTGCCGCTCCGGGCCGGCGGCTGGCACGACCATCCAGAGCAGCGCCGCCGCCGCCGCGCCGGCGAGCGGCATCAGCCAGCGCAGATCGAGCGGCCACCACGACCGGCCTGGCACCGAAACCGGCGCCCGCTCGACGTCGCCGGCGCTCTTGACGATGGCGGCCATCACCATCTGGCACCGCGCACAGCCGGCCATGTGGCCCTCGGCCTCGGCTCGCTGCGAATCGCTCAGCCCACCCTCGGTGTAAGCGGCCAGGGTCTCGGCATCGAGGCAGTCCGCCGCTGCCGGCCTCGATCGGCCTCGCTTGCCCAACATCGCCTCCAGGGCCCGATCGCGTGGGTCGGTGCTGCTCACGATCGCTCCTCGACCTTGGAACGGATGTCCACGGTGTTCTTGCGCACGTCTTCCACGGGCAGCAGGCTGCTGAGATCCGCGTCACCCGGATCCACCGCGGCCGCCGCGAGGCACTCGTCGATCTCGCCGGCGCCGAGTCCCGCGCGCTGGAGCTGAGCTTCGACGTCCGCACGCAATGCCTTCCGCGTCCGCGTCAGGTGGCGCGACACGGTGGCCTCGTGCTCCTGGCAGAGGCGTCCGATCTGGGCGAGGGTCATGCCTTCCCGATAGTACCAAGCCAGCCGGAGACGGTCGCGCGCCGGCAGCCGCACCAGGGCCCCGCCGAGCGCGTCGTGGACGAGCGCCGCCTGCCGCCGCGCTTCAGCATCCGGCCCGGCTGTGTCGGCCACCAACGGGGAGGGGTCTTCTTCGTCGGGCAATGGATCGAAGCGTTGATGGCTGCGAATCGCGTCGATGTGCCGCTGGGCCAGGACCGAGCGAAGCCATGTGCCAAGGCTGCTCCGCCCGTGGAAGTAGCGGAAGAGCGATTGCCGCGCCCCGTCACGCTCCCGCAATCCGAAGAGCTCGGCGTAGAGGGAATCGGCCAGCTCGCGTCCGTACTCGCCGGCGATGGCCGTCCCCGCGCGGTAGAGCAGCGGCCGGTGCTCGCGAACGAAATGTTCCCACGCCGCATCGTCGCCGCGCTCGCAGGCGCAGGCGAGCGCGAGGTCGTCCAGGTGCAGCCCATCGAGCGCGCGCTCGAGCGAAGACCCGTCGACCGCACCGATCTTCGCGGCGCTTCGTTCGAGCGCGGCCGCGAACTCGGCCACCGACAAGTGCCAGCGCGCCGCGTTGGCGCGCTGGTGCAATCGGGCAGCGAGGGAAGGGTCCACGCAGGACATGCGATCAGGGTCTCGCCATCTCAGTCAGCGGCTGCTGGAGAAGGGTGCGCTCCCACCCACTTCACGTTGACGTCCACCGCGGTTCGGAGGCGATCGGCGAGTTGCGCGGTGTGGTGCTGCACGTGACGCAGGTTGATCAGTTGATGCTCGAGCTTCGACACGCGATACCACGAGAAGCCGCAGCTCGGCGCGTCCAGATCCATCGCGTCCACCGTCTCGTCGACCATCCGATCGCAGATCTCCCAGTAAGCCAGGACGTCGCTCTTCGAATAGACCGCCGGCAGGAGCGGCAAGGTGCTCTTGGGATCAGGGCTGTTGGTGAGCCCATCGTCGTGCTGGACGTCACGCTGGTGCCCAGGCCAGAGCCGGAACGCGGCTTCCTCGGTGTGCAGATAGAGGTGCGTGAAGAAGACGCAGTGATACGCCACCTGCCAGAACGCGCTCAGATGGCCGCTGGCCGTCCAGAGCTCGTCCGGACATCGCTCGACCGCGTCCCGGAGCATGGCGAGAGCGGCATGGTACTGGCTCTTGAGGACGGGCTTGAAGGTGTCTTCCAGAGGCATGCCGGCTCCTCCAACAGCATCGGATCGCTGCTTCCAATACTATCCGCGCGCGAACAGCCTCGTCGCACGCACCAGATAGATCATTCGATCGATCACCAGATCAAGAGATCTCCCGATCGATCGCCACATCACCACATCAAGACATCATCAGATTCGCGTTCCTTCCCCGAATCTATCTCCGACAGTATTAATCGCCGCCACCGTGACGAAAATGAACAGGCCCGGGAAGAGCGCCAGCCAGGGCTCGGTGCTCATCGTGGACTGCGCCTGGTAGAGCATGTTGCCCCAGCTGGCGGCTGGCGGTTGCACGCCGATCCCGAAGAAGCTGAGCGCCGACTCGAGCAGGATCCCGCGTCCGACGGCCAGTGTCGCCGCGACCGCAATCGCTGGCGCGGCGACCGGCAGCAAGTGCTCCGACACGATGCGCGCGGCCGAGGCACCGGCCGCGAGTGCCGCCAGCACGAACTCGCGCTCGCGCGCCGCGAGAAATGCCGCACGCGTCACGCGCGCGGTCTCCATCCAGCCGACCAGTCCGACCAGCACGACTAGAACAGGGATCGATGGCGAAAGCACCGCCGAGGCCACCATCAGCAGGAGCAGGCGAGGCACCGATAGGGCCGCATCTGTGAGTCGCATGAGCGCGGCGTCCACACCACCGCCGAGGTACCCGCTCGTGGCCCCCACCCCGATGCCAATGCCGGCGGCGACGAGCGCCGAGAGCAGCCCCACGGCCAGTGACACGCGCGCGCCGAAGAGGATCCGCGAGAGGAGATCACGGCCCAGGTCGTCGGTGCCGAACCAGTGCGCCATTGACGGCACGCCGCGACGGTTGACGAGATCCAGGGCGTCCGGTGCGTACGGCGAGATCCATGGCGCCACGGCGGCGGTGGCAACCAGCGTCAGCAACACCCACCCCGCCACGCCCAGCCGCTTCACGTGCGCACCCGGGGATCGATCAGCGGATAGACGAGGTCCGCGATCAGGTTGCAGACCACGACGGCCGTGGACGCAACCATCAACAGCGCCATCAGCACCGTGTAGTCCCGACGGGCCAGGGCCTCGGTAAACAGGCTTCCCAGTCCCGGCCACGCGAACACGCTCTCGGTGACCACCGTGCCAGCCACCATCAGCGCAGTATCGAGAAAGACGATCGTCACCACCGGCAGCAGCGCGGGCCGCAGCACGTGCTGCCAGATCACGACCCGCTCACCGGCGCCGCGGGCGCGTGCCGCAGCCACGAACGGCAGGGCGTAGGTGTCGATCACGGCCGCCCGGAGGTACCGCGACCACGCCGCCGCGTGGACCGCGGCGAGCATCGTCGCCGGCAGCACCAGGTGGGCCAGCCGATCCGCGAGTCCCTCGAGTCCCGGCGTGTTCCGTCCCGAAGAGGGCAGCCAGCCAAGGCCGAGGGAGAAGACGAGTTGCAGGACGAGGCCGAACCAGAATACCGGCAGCGCCAGCCCGGCGAAGGACAGAAGCGCCGCGACGCGGGCGGGCCAGCCTCGGGCGAGCCCGGCGACTAGGCCCAGGGGGACGGTAAAGAGGCTCGCCAGCACAAGCGACGCCGCGACCAACTCCAGCGTGGCCGGGAGCCGTTCGACGACACGATCCACGACCGGGCGGCCATCGCTGTAGCTGAAGCCCCAGTCGCCGGAGAGGAAGCCGCCGAGCCACTGCGCATACTGCCGCCACACAGGTTGATCGAGGCCCAGCGCACGTTTCAACCGCTCCAGATCCTCGGGCCGCACGTCAGGGTTGGAGAGATAGACGGCGAGCGGTCCGCCCGGCACGAGATGGAGGAGCCCGAAGACGACGGCAGAGATGACGAAAAGCAGCGGCACGGTGGCCGCGATGCGCCGGGTCAGCGGAACTCCCATAAGTGGACGTTCCAGAAGACGCCGGTGTTGGTGGGATTGCCAGTGAAGCCGTGGAGGCTGGAGGGCACCGCGTCGAGCTTGGTGATGGAGTAGAGCGGCAGCTCGGGCAGCAGCTCCGCGATTCGCTGCTGTGCCTGTACCAGGAGGCGCTTGCGCTCGCCCTGATCCACCGTCCGATCGGCGGCGTACGCGAGCGTAGTCACGGCGGGGTCCTCGAAGTAGTTGATGTTGCGGCCGTGCGGCGGCATGCGGTCGGCGGCGAAGAACAGCGTCAGCTCCGGATCCGCCGGCATCTGCCACCAGTGAAGCATCGCGTCGAAATTGCCTTCGAACCAGAGTCCGCTGATGCTCGTGCCGTCCACGAGCTGCACCGCCATGTCCACGCCCACGTCCCGGAACTGCCGCTGCAGCACCTGCGCGACGCTCTCACGCACGGCGAAGCCGGCCTGCGTGATCAGCGTGAAACGCAGTGGCTGACCGTCCTTCTCCCGGATGCCGTCGCCGTTGACGTCGCGCCATCCGGCGCTCTCGAGCAGCGCGCGGGCGCGGGCCGCGTCGAACGGATAGGTGGTGACCTCCGGCGTGAACGCCCAGGACACGGGCTGGATGGCTCCATTGGTCACCGGCGCCAGTCCATCCAGGATCGCGGACGCGATGGTGTCTCGATCGACAGCGTGGAGCAGTGCGCGGCGGACCTGCACGTCGCGGAACGCCGCCACTCGTCGTTGATTGAGCGTGACGTGCTCGTAAGCATTGCCCGGCGTGCGGTGGACGGTCACGCCCGGAATCGCCGCCACTTCCCGGTGCTTGTCCCAGGGGAACATCGCGACCAGGTGCACTTCACCGCTCTTGAGCTGGTTGATCCGCGTGTTCGTGTTGGGGATGAAGCGGAAGAGGATCTGCTTGATGTGCGGGTACTCGCTGCCGCGCCAGTAGTTGGGCACGCGTTCCAGGCGAATGTACTCGCCGCTCCTCCACTCGGCCACGCGATAGGGGCCGGTGCCGAGCGGCGCGCGGTTGTAGTCCGCCGCGCGATCGATGTCACGCCCCTGGAGCACGTGCTTCGGGAACAGGCCGCGCATGAACTGCAGGGCGTAGGGGGCGTACACCTCCTTGTAGTGAACCACCGCCGTGATTCACTACAAAGAGGTC
>DATLLC010000219.1:0-13674 GCA_035538015.1 Vicinamibacterales bacterium | reverse complement strand
CCATTGGGCACCCCGTTGCTCAGGAAGTGCCTCACGCTGTCGGTGTACTGCTGGGCCCAGATGGTGTTGCCGCTCTCGTCCAGGTATTCGCCGCCGAACTTGAAGTTGTGCGAGCCGCCGGCGAAGTTGTCCTTGAAGTAGCTGACCGCGCCCGTGTACTGGTTGCGTCGCCGCTTCAGCAGCCAGCTCCGGCCGCCGCCGCTCACCTCGTTGGTCACGACCGTCAACTGGCCAATCTGGGCCGGGCTGGTGGCCGTCACGGTGACGCCCGGCAACACGCCGCCCTGGGCGTCCGACACGGTGCCACTGATGCTGCCGGTCGAGCTGGCGCCGCCGCCTTGGGCAAATGTGGGGACAACTGCTGCCGACACCAACGCCAGTGCCAGCACTGCCACAAACCAACGCCTCATGCTCATCCTCCTGTGGGGCAGACCCAAAGCCGGGCGTGTCCCACGAAAAACGACGCCACGAACGGCTAAACCGGCGACCCGGAGTGACGGCACGAACCAAGGCGAGCGTGACGAACGAACCCGAGGCGTGCCCTCGGATGAGGACACCAACGGCCGAACACAAACTCCGGCCGCGATTCGAACAAGCGCCGAATGTAGCGAAATCAGGGACGAAAATCAATTCCGAGGTTAACCGCCTGATTACAGCGACCGGTGGGATGAATTCAGGCCCGGCGGGTGATGAAGAGTCCGGTGAAAATCGCCAATGACCCGACCAGTTGGTTGGCAGTGATCGGCTCGCCGAGCCACAGCGCCGCAATTGCCGTCGCAACGACCGGTGTCAGGTTGCTCCACGCAGCCGTGCGGGTGCTGCCGGCGCGCTGCACGCTCGTATACCAAATCAGATAGGCCAGTGAAAGCGCGAACACGGCCGACGCAATCATCAACCCCCAGCTGAAGAAAGAAATCGACCTCCAGTCCACTCGGAGCAGCGTCGGAAGAGATACCGCGATATAGAGGCCGGCGCCGATGGCGATCGAGTAGCCCGTCACGACGAGGGGCGAATGCTTCCGCAGCAGCGGCACGGAGGCGACCGAGTAGGTGGCCCAACAGACGACGCTGGCGAAGACCAGCAGGTCGCCGAGGTGCCCGCTCGCGCTCCACTCCACTTTCTGGCTGACAACGATGTAGAGGCCGGCGAAGGAGATGGCGGCACCGAGCCATCGGAGAGGCGGCACCCGTTCATGCCCCGTCCACGCCGTCAGCAGCGCGACGACGACGGGTGTGGTTCCCATGATCAGCGACCCGTTGCCGACGCTCGTGCGCTTCACGCCACCCAGGAACAGCAGTTGGTAGGAGAGGTGCCCGATCAACCCGAGAAACGCCAGACGTGTCCAGTCGGATCGTGTGAGTCCGGGAGGCTGCGGCTGGTCCTTCTGGCGCCGCTGCCACCAGAGTGCCCCGAGGAAGATGCCCGACGCAATCACAAGGC
Organism: Vicinamibacterales bacterium; assembly: GCA_035538015.1. Classification (GTDB taxonomy): domain Bacteria; phylum Acidobacteriota; class Vicinamibacteria; order Vicinamibacterales; family UBA2999; genus VFZN01. The sequence continues at coordinate 12,234 of DATLLC010000219.1, read as the reverse complement.
GGAACGCGTTGAAGGCCAGCTCCGGGAAGTCGCGCATCGCGACCTTCACCAACGAGAAGTTGGCGCCCCAGATGGTGACCATCGCGAGGAGGAGGAGGTCGAGGCGGGACACGGGGAGCGGCCAGGCCAAGTTACACGTTCACGGTGCCTCGTTCGACGCGCGTGGGTGCAAAAAGAAACGAGTGCGGCGGACCGTGTCGGGTCCAGCCGCACTCGTTCCTGTGAACCTTGAGCGTTGAACCGTGTCTTCTACCCGCCGAACGGCTTGATGAAGAAGAGGATCAGCGAGACGAGCAGCACGTAGATGACGAGCGACTCGATGAGTACGAGGCCCAGGATCAAGGCGCCGCGGATCTCGCCGGAGGCGCCGGGGTTGCGGGCGATGGCCTCGGCGGCGGAGGCGACGGCGCGACCCTGACCCAGTGCGGCACCTGCGGCGGCGATCGCCAGCGCGAAACCGGCGGTGATGATGGACCACTGCACCAGGCCCGACCCGGCGGCCGCGCCCGCGGCCTCCTGCGCGTAGGCCGGCGACACCAGGCCAAGGACCAGGAACCCGAACATCAAGGACAGCACTGACCGTCGTGTGCTCACAGCTAACGCCTCCCTCACCATCAGAGCCAATTACGAAAACCGTTGAATCCGTCGCAGCGCGTCGATGCCGGCGGCGATCACCAGCGATGAGACTCCCACCAGCATTGCCACCGGGTCGAGGTGCAAACGCGCCATCATACCGTAGGCGGCGAGCGCGAGTATACCATGCCTTGTGAAGAATTTCACTAGCAGCCACGCGCCGCCAGGTCGGCCCCCTCCGTCACTCAGCCACCCGTCGACTACGCCGCGAATCGCCCACGCCGACAACCCCACGAGGGCCCCGCCCCCGAGTACACCACCAGGCACTCGCCAACGGCCGGGCCAGAGGATGGCCGACAGCACGGTGAGCAGCCCGCACACGACCGCGGTCGTTCGGGCCAGACCTCCCGCGCCGCCCATCAGGCCGAGACTCCGCCAGTCGGTCCGCGCCCCGCCGTGTTCGACGGTCCGGTGGTCGCCTTCAGCACCCGATAGACATTCAGCACGCCGGCGGCCAGACCCATGAAAAAGCCGAGGAACGCGAGCCATGGGCTCGTGCCCACTCTGCCGTCGAGCCAGTAGCCGGCGCCAAACCCGAGCACGATCGCCAGGACGAACGACATGCCGACGGTACTCAACTGACCCAGGGTCCGCAGCGTGCTCGGCGAATCGGCCATGCGCTTGAGTGTAGTGCTTCGACAAGGAGATAGGAGGCAGGAGGCAGGAGGGGGAGACCGAAGCGCGACAACGCGGCTCAGCTTCCGGCCCCTTCCTGCTGGCGTGGTGCTCCCTGTGCTTCCTGCTTCCTCACACCTCCCTCCTCCGTCCTACCTCCGTCCTACCTCCTCCCTCCTGTCTCCTATCTCCTGTCTCCTGTCTCCTATCTCCTGAAGGCCTATACTGCCCCTAGCTGCCCCGGAGCGCCCGGACCAGCCACGGAGCCTTCATGTCACACGTCGTTCGCACTCGGGTGCTGGTCGCGAGTCTGGCGGTCACGGTCCTTTCAGGTGACCTCCTCGCGCAGGCCGCGGAGCGGGTGCTGTATGTCACCGCCCTCGACGAGAGGTCGAAGGTGCCCGTCGAGTCGCTGACGCCCGCGGACCTTCGCGTGACCGAGGACGACCGCGCGCGCGAAATCGTGCGCGTCACGCCGGCGACCACGCCCATGCCCGTGGCCGTCGTCGTGGACAACCAGGCCGCCGCCCAGGCGACGATTGCCGACTTGCGGACCGCGCTCACCCGCTTCCTGCCCGAGATCGCGGGCCTCGGCCCGGTGGCGCTGATCACGACCGCGGACCGCCCCACCATCGCGCAGGACTACACGACGGACGCCGAGAAGCTGACCCAGGCCGCCAACCGGCTCTTCTCGCAGCCGGGCTCAGGGGCGACGCTCCTCGATGCGCTGGTCGAGGTATCGCGCGGGCTTGGACGTCGCGAGGAGGAGCGCGCGGCAATCGTGCTCGTCACGCTCGAGCTCACCGAGTTCAGCACGCTGCACTATTCGCAGGTCCTCGACGGGCTGAAGAAATCCGGCGCGATGATGAGTGGCGTCATCCTCAACAACCCGCGCGGCTCGAACCAGAACGATGCCGCCCGCAACCGCGCGGTCGTCCTCGATCGCGGGATCCGGGACAGCGGCGGTACGCGTGTGGACGTGCTCACCAGCCTGAGCTACGGCACCGCCTTGTCGCAGGTCTCGGCTGCGCTGAAGCACCAGCACCGCGTCGTCTACCTCCGGCCGCAACAGCTGATTCCGCCCGAACGCATCGCCGTGACCGCGGTGAAGCCTGGCACCTTCGTCACCGGAGCGCCGGCCCGCGGACAGAAGGAGCGGTGATGCCCCGGACCATGATCGGAGCGCTCGTCACCAGCCTCGCCGCGGCGACGCTGGCCGGGCAGCAGCCGCCGCCCCAGGTGTTCCGCTCGGGCGTGGACATCGTGTCGCTGAGCGTGACCGTCACCGACACGCAGAACCACTACCTGACGGACCTCGAACAGACCGATTTCACCGTGGCAGAAGACGGCGCCAAGCAGGAGCTGCTCTACTTCAGTAAGTCGAACCTTCCGATCGCGCTGTCGCTGCTCATCGACACCAGCGCGAGCATGGAGGAGCGGCTGCTGGTCGCGCAAAACGCGGCGGTCGGCTTCGCACAGCGCATCCGAGAACAGGACCTGGCTCAGGTCATCGATTTCGACAGCCGGGTCCAGATCGTACAGGAGTTCACAGCCGACAAGGCCGCGCTCGAGGCGGCCATTCGCGCCACTTCCTCCGGTGGCTCGACGTCGCTGTACAACGCCATCTACATCGCGCTCCGCGAGCTGAAGAAGGTGCGGGTGAAGAGGCAGGAGGACGTCCGCCGCGACGCCATCATCGTGCTGTCCGACGGCGAGGACACGACCAGCCTGGTGAGCTTCGAGGAGGTGATGGAGCTCGCGAAGCGCTCGGAGACCAGCATCTACACGATCGGCCTGCAACCGCGGGAGCCGGCCTATGTGAAGGGCTTCCGCGAGGCCGAATTCATCCTGCGGCAGCTGGCCCAGGAGACCGGCGGTCGCGCGTTCTTCGTACAGAAGGCCGAGGAGCTCACCGGGGTCTACGGACAGATTGCCGACGAGCTGTCCAGTCAGTATTCTCTCGGCTACACCTCCAGGAACCCCAAGCGCGACGGCGCGTGGCGGAAGGTGTCGGTGCAAGTGGCACGGTCGAACGCGGTGACGCGAACGCGGCGCGGCTATTACGGGCCGACGCGCTAGAATCGCCCCCGTGCGTCCAACCGTCTTCATCATCGGCGCGGGTCCCGGGGCGCCCGACCTCATCAGCGTGCGGGGGCTGCGCGCGCTGCAGTCGGCGCAGGTGGTGATCCACGACTCGCGGATCCATCCCCGGCAGCTGGCGCTGGCCCCGGCGACGGCGGAGCGGATCGACGTCGGCAGCGCCGCCCCTCAGGCCGCCGAGCAGGACGCCATCAACTTCCTCATCGCGGAAAAGGCCCGCGAGGGCCATCTCGTCGCGCGGCTCAAGTGGGGAGATCCGTTCGTGTTCGATCGCGGAGGCCCCGAGGCGCTGTTCCTGCACGAGCAGGGCGTGCCCTTCGAGGTGATCCCCGGCGTGCCCGCCCTGCTCGCCGCTCCCGCCTTCGCCGGCATCCCCCTGAGCTATCCGGGCGCCGGCGACACCATTACCTTCGTGCGCGGCTTCGAGGACGAAGGCCGTACGCCGCCGTCGACAGACTGGGGCAGCCTCGCCCGGCTCGGAGGCACGATCGCCTGCTTCACCGGGCCGCGACAGATGCCAGCCATCGTCGGATCGCTGCTGGCGCACGGCCGACCAGCCACGGAAACCACTGCCTTCGTGCAGCACGGGACGTTGTCGTCGCAGCAGACGATCACCGCTCCGCTCGGCGAGATTCTGGCGCGCGTCCAGGAAGCCGAGAGCGGGGGCCCGGGCGTCCTCGTGATCGGCCAGGTCGTCGGGTTCCGCGAGCACCTCCAATGGTTCGACAACCGCCCGCTGTTCGGCCGCCGCGTGCTGGTGACGCGGTCGCGGAACCAGGCACCGGACCTCGTGGAGCTCCTCGAGCTGAACGGCGCCGAGGCGGTAGAGGCGCCGGTGTTGCGGATCAGTCCGCCGGCCGACCCCGGACCGCTCGAGCGCGCGGCCGCCGGCGTCCGATCGTTCGACTGGGTCGTCCTCACGAGCACCAACGCCGTTGCGGCGTTAGTCGGGCAGGTCCTCACCGACGCGCAGGATCTGCGCGCGCTGGCTGGACCGCGCATCTGCGCCGTCGGCCCGGGCACGGCCTCGCGGCTGCACCGGTACGGCGTCAGCCCGGACCTCGAACCGGGCGATCACCGAACGCCCGGCGTGATTGCCGCGATGGCCGATGGGGGGGCGCTGAAGGGCGCGCGCGTGCTGCTGCCAGTGTCTGATCTGACCGGTGACACGCTCGCGGATCAGCTCCGCGGGGCGGGCGCCGAGGTGACGGAAGTGCCAGCCTACCGTGCGACAACGGTGGAGAGCGATGCCCATCTGGATCTCTACCGTCAGCTGCTCGATCGGCGGATTCACGCGGTCACGTTCACGAGCGCCAATACGGTCCGCGCGTTCGTCGAAATCTACGGGATCGAGCAGTCTCCCGACCTGTTGTCGCCGACAGTCGTCGCCACGATCGGCCCGGGCGCCGCCGACGCGGCTTCCCGGGCGGGCATTCGCGTGGACGTCCAGGCCGAGGGGACGACGATGGCGGCGCTGGTGGACGGGCTCATCCACCACTACAAACCGTTCATCGAATGACGGTCAGCGCCAGGGCATGAGGCGTTCGATCCAGGCGATCCGCGTCAGGTCGTTGTAGATCACGGTCACCATCAGCGCCATCAGCGCCACGAAGCCGGCAAACAGCATCTTCTCCTTGACGGCGAGACTGAAGTCTCGGCGCACGAGCGTCTCGAGCGCCATGATGAAGATGTGGCCGCCATCGAGCACCGGAATCGGCAGCAGGTTGAGCAGTCCCAGGTTCAGGCTGAGCGAGGCCATCAAACCGAAGAGCGCAATCCAGCCGGCCTGGGCGGATTCGCCGGACAGCTGCGCGATCCCAACCGGGCCCATCAGCTGTCGCGGTGACGCCTCGCCTCGAAACAGATCCGCCAGCGTCCGGAAGATCATGCCGGACATCTCGATGTTGCGCTGCACGCTCATACCAATCGCCTGCAGCGGCGAGGGTGTGAACGACTCCACCGCGTCGCTGATGTTGATCCCGATGCGTCCCGTTTCGCCCTGCCGTCTCGGCGTCACGGCAATCGTCTGCTCGGTCCCGGTCCGCCGCACCACCAGCTGAATGGTCTCGTCCGGGTGCTTGGCAATCGCCTCGGACACCTGCGACGCGAAGACCATCCGCTGCCCGTCGATCGAGACGATCACGTCACCGGGCTGAAAGCCGGCCGCCTCGGCCGGTTCGCCGGCCACCAGGGCACGGATGCTGGGGTTGACGTCGGGCAGCACGCCGATCGTGCCCACCTCGAAGCGAGCATCGGTGCGCGTCCTGAGCTCGGTCGTACCCGGGCGAATCGTGAGGCGCTCCTCGCGGCCGCCGCGGATCACTACCATCTCGACCTCGCGCTCGGGCCGCGAGGCCACGGCCATCTCCAGCTGTTCCCACGTGGCGACGTCCGCGGACCCGAGCCGCGTGATGATGTCGCCCGGCCGGACGCCAGCGCGCTCGGCCGGTGAGCCGGCCTGCACGACACCAACGAGCGCCGGCCGGTTCATGTAGGCGGGCGCCGACGCGCCTTGCATCAGCACCACGGCCAGGACGACGACCGCCAGGATGAGGTTCATCGCCGGTCCCATGATCAGAATCTGGAACCGCTGCCATTTGCTCTTGGACAGGAACTCGTCAGGCTGGCCGGACCGTGGATCCTCGGGGTTCTCGCCGGCCATCTTGACGTAGCCACCAAGCGGGACGGCGCTGAGGCAATACTCCGTGTCGCCGCGCCTGAACTTCAGCAGCTTGGGCCCGAAGCCAAGCGAGAAGGTCAGCACGCGCACGCCATTCCAGCGGGCGGCCATGAAATGGCCGAGCTCGTGCACGAACACGAGTACGCCGAGCACAAAGGCAAACGCCAGAAGCGTAGTCACGCGCGATGTTCTCCTAGAGCGATTGTAACTCCCGCACCCCGGCCTCGGCGTGCACCCTGGCCCAGGCATCGATGCGCCTGACCTCAGTCAAGGTCTCCGCCGGTCCGGCCTGGTGCGCGTCCATGGTCCGGGAAATCAGCTCCGGAATCGCCGTAAACGGCAGCGCTCCCTGGAGAAACGACGCCACCGCCACTTCGTTGGCGGCGTTGAGGACGATGGGGAGGCTAAGGTCGGCGTCGAGCGCGCGATAGGCCAGGCCCAGGCAACGGAAGTCGTCCCTGGCCGGCTCTTCGAAGGTGAGAGCGCCCATCCGGGTGAGGTCCAGGAAGGGAACCGGCGCATCCCAACGCTCGGGGTACGAGAACGCGTATTGAATGGGGAGCCGCATGTCGGTGATGCCCATCTGGGCGATGACCGAGCCGTCCATCAACTCCACCATCGAATGCACGACCGACTGCGGGTGCACCACGACGTCGATCTGCGAGGCCGGCAGCCCGAACAGCCAGTGCGCCTCGATCACCTCGAGCCCCTTGTTCATCTGCGTCGCCGAGTCGATCGTGATCTTCTGGCCCATCTGCCAGGTCGGATGCTTGAGTGCGTCGGCGGCGGTGACGTGCGCGAGGCTCTCTCGCAGGCGGCCGCGGAACGGCCCGCCCGACGCGGTCAGGATCAGCCGCCGCACCTCCTCGAGCGAACGCCCGTGCAGGCACTGATGAATGGCGTTGTGCTCGCTGTCGACGGGCAGCACCGGCACCCCGTGCTGCCTGGCCGCAGCCATCACCAGCCCACCGGCCATCACCAGCACTTCCTTGTTGGCGAGGGCGATGGTCTTGCCGCAGGCGATGGCTGCGAGGACCGCCTCGAGCGCCGCCGTTCCCGCCGAGGCGCAGAGCAGGATGTCGACGTCGGGATGGGTCGCCACCGCCATCATGCCCTCGGCGCCGCTCGCGGCGAGAGCCGGAACGTTGGTAAGCCGAGCGAGCGTCTGCAGTCCGTGCCCGGAGGCGAGCGCGACGGCGCGCGGAGCATACTTGCGCACCTGCGCCGCGAACGCCGGAACGTTGTTGCCGGCGGCGAGGGCGACCACCTGAAGGCGGTCCGAATGCGTGTCCACGACCGAGAGGGCGCTGGTGCCGATCGAGCCCGTCGATCCGAGTATTGCGATGCGCGTCATCGGATGAAGAAATAGAAGACCGGCGCCGCGAAGAGCAGCGCGTCGATGCGATCGAGAACTCCGCCGTGGCCGGGAATGAGATCGCTGCTGTCTTTCAGGTCGGCCGCGCGCTTCAGCATCGACTCGAACAGGTCGCCAATCATCCCGGCCGCGACGAGCAGTACGCCGACGAGCGCCAGCCGGAGGGGCGAGATGCCAGGCAGCCACGTGGCGCCCGCGAGCAGCAGCGCGATTGGCGCCACGACGAAGCCGCCGATGGCGCCCTCAATCGTCTTCTTTGGACTGCGCCGGGGAGCCAGCGGGTGGCGCCCGAACGTGCGCCCCGCGTAGTACTGAGCCGTGTCGCTGAGAGCCACGGTCCCAATCAAGATCAGCACCGCTTCCCGACCGGCGACCGCGGCGACGCCGACCAGCGCGCCGAGTGGCAGACCGATGTAGACGGGCGCGAGCACGGCGGCAGCGGTATCCGAGAGCGTCGGCCCGCCGACTCGATCGGACACCAGCACGTTGGCGGCGGCCGTAATCAGCGCGAACACGATCGCGACGACAGGATCGATCCAGGGAAATGGCACCATCGCGCAGGCCAGCAGCGTCAGCAGCAAGGTGGTCCACCACGGCACCCGGGCGCCGATCGCGCCGACGATGCGCGCATACTCGGTGAAGGCGAGCGCGGCGACCACCAGCGCGACGCCGAGCAGCGCGACAGGCGTCAGAAACCAGATCGCCGCGACGGCGACTGCCGCCAGCGCCACGCCGCTCAGGATTCGGGTCATCGGATCGGGCGCCGGCTACTTCACGCCGGCCGCCACCGGAGGCGCAATCCCGCCATAGCGCCGGTCGCGCTTCTGGTAGGCCACGATGGCCTCGAGCAGGTCGTGCCGGCGGAAGTCGGGCCAGTAGGTTTCGGTGACGTAGATCTCCGCGTACGCGATCTGCCAGAGCAGGAAGTTGCTGATGCGCATCTCGCCGCTGGTGCGAATCAGCAGGTCCGGGTCGGGCTGTCCCCGGGTGTAGAGGAAGTCGGCGAAGCGAGCTTCGGTGAGCTGGTCGGGCGTGAGGCCCGACGCGATCGCCGCGCGCGCCGCGTCGACGATTTCGGTGCGACCGCCGTAGTTGAGAGCGATGTTGAAGTGCAGGCCTCCGTTGGCGGCCGTGCGCCTCTCGGCGTCAGCCAGCTCGACCTGGATTTCTGGAGTCAGTCCGTCGGCCCTGCCGATCACGCTGAACCGGATGTTGTGCTCCTGCAGAGTGGAGAGCTCCGAACGCAGGTAGCGGCGAAGGAGCATCATCAGCGTGCTGACCTCGGCCACCGGACGCTTCCAGTTCTCGACGGAGAATGCGTAGAGCGTGAGCACGCGCAGCCCCAGCCGCGCGGACGTTTCGAGGACTTCGCGTACGGACTGAATGCCCGCCCGGTGCCCTTCGACCCGGGGCAGGTGACGCCGGCCCGCCCATCGCCCGTTGCCGTCCATGATGATGGCCACGTGCTGGGGCAGGCGGTCGGGCTGAATCTGCCGGGCGAGATCGAGGTCCGCCGAGCCGGGCGGAATCCACGCCAGGAGCTGGTCGAGCGACATGGGCGTAAGTTGTGATTTTATATCGGGTTCTGGGGTTCTGGGGTTCTGAGGTTCTGGAGTTCTGTGGTTGCAGGGTTCGCGCTTCAGAAGATGACCCGAATCAGCACGAGGCCCTGGGCCGGGGCCGTCGCACCGGCGCGATGCCGCGAACGCGACGCGAGGATGGCGCTCATCTCCTCGGCCGGCCAGCGGCCCTTGCCGATGTCCACCAGCGTGCCAACGATGTTGCGGACCATGTGGCGGAGGAAGCCCGTCCCGGTGACCTGATAGCGAAGAAAGCGGGCGGCACCTGGGTCCTGTACAACGCGGGACCGCAGCAGGCGCCGGACCGAGGTCTGCACGTCGCCACCCGACGCCTGGAAGGCGGCGAAGTCGTGCTCGCCGGTGACCATCGCCGCCGCGCGCGTCATTGCCCCGACGTCCAGACGTTGCGGCACGTGCCAGACCACGCGGCGGACGAACGGCCCGGGATCCGCGCCGAGCGCGATGGTGTACTGGTAGGCCTTGGCCCGGGCGTCCCGGCGTGCATCGAAGCCGGGCCGCGCGTCGGCCACCGAGACCACCCGCACGTCGTCGGGCAGCCGCACGTTGAGGGCGCGCACCAGGACGGCTGGCACCAGCCGGTTGGACACGTCGACGCTGGCGACTTGGCCCCTGGCATGGACTCCGGCATCGGTGCGACCCGCCGCGACGAGGCTGACTGGACGCTCGTCGATGTCGGACAGCGCGTCTTCCACGACAGCCTGGACCGTCCGGGCGCCGGGCTGGCGCTGCCAGCCTGCGAAGGCCGTGCCCTCGTAGGCGAGCGTCAGGGACAGCGTGCGCCGCGCGGCCGCGTCGCTCACGGGGCGGCGCTGGTGGCTCCCGGGCGCGAGCCGGGCTTCACGAGCTCCACTCCCTGCGCGCACAGGGGGCAGGCGTCCGGCTGATAGGTCGGGACGTTCATGGGGAGGAGCGCACGGAAGGGCACATCGAGTCCCTGGTTGCCGGCGCTGCGGTCGACTATCGCGCAGGCGGCCACGACCGCGGCGCCCGCCGCCCGAGCGACCGCCATCGTCTCGCGCGTGGATCCGCCGGTTGTCACGACGTCCTCGACGACGAGTACGCGGTCGGCCGGATCGATGGCGAAGCCCCGCCGGAGGGTGAGCGCGCCGTCGGCTCGCTCCGCGAACAACGCCGGGACATCGAGCGTCCTGGCGACCTCCTGCCCAATCACGATGCCGCCGATGGCCGGCGACAGGACCAGCGTGGCTCCGAACTCCGCGACCGCGGCGCCCAGCGCCGCTCCCAGCGCTTGGGCATCGCGGGGCCGCATGAGCACGCGGGCGCACTGCAAGTAACCGGGACTGTGCAACCCGGAGGACAGCTTGAAGTGCCCCTCGAGCAGAGCGCCCGAGCGGCGGAACATGGTTAGAACCTCGGCTTCGGTCATCGAGCGGTAGTATAGCGAGCGAGGCTCGGCGCTCCGCAGGCACAGCGCGTGGGGTGGGCTGCGCCGCTCGCGGCAGCCTGTCTTGCCCGGCTCCGTCAGGGCGGCTGGTCGAACCCTGGCCGGACGACCGACGTCTATACGAGACGGAGTCCGGGGCCGCGGGACGCGGCACCCTTCTTGCTGTGCTGGGGCTGGTCAATCCCGTCAACTCAGAAGCCTTTTTCACGGAGTCGTGATGGTGATGCGTGTTGTGAGTGGTTTTCGTCGGCGATCGGTCTGGGTGGCTCTGCTGGCGACGGCGTGGTTGTCCGTTTTTGGAGTGTCAGCTGTCCGGGCGCAGACACCGCCGCCCGCCGCCCAGAGCGACATCCGCCGGATCAGCATCGACGAGGCCGTCGCGCTGGCGCTCGAGAACAACCTGGACCTCCAGGTGGACAGGATCGCTCCCCAAATCAGGGACCTGAACGTGGCCGAGGCCCGCACCGGCTACACGCCGGTGTTCCGCACGAACATCGACTGGAACGACCAGACCCAGCCGCCGGCGTCGCTGCTGGCCGGCAACGCCAGCCAGATCGTCGGCAACAATTCGTCGTACGACTTCGGATTCGGCGGGCTCAACCAGTGGGGCGGCAACTACAACGTGGCGTTCAACAACGCACGGGCCACCACCAACAACATCTTCACCAACTTCAACCCGCAGCTCGCGTCCAACGTCAGCGCCAGCTACACGCAGCCGCTCCTCCGCAACTTCAAGATTGACGGCACGCGCCAGCAGCTGCTGGTGTCGCAGAAGAACCGCGAGATCTCGGACGTGCAGCTGCAGCAATCGATCGCGCTTACCGCGAGGAACGTCAAGAACGCCTACTACGACATGATGTACTCGGTGGGCAACCTGAACGTGCAGCGCCAATCGCTGGAGCTGGCGCAGCAATCGCTCAAGGACAACCGCGCCCGGGTGGAGATCGGGACGATGGCGCCCATCGACATCGTGCAGGCCGAAGCCGAAGTCGCCCAGCGCGAGGAGAGCGTCATCCTCGCCGAGGCCGCTATCTCGCGGGCCGAAGACCGGCTCCGCGCGCTCGTGTTCAACCCCTCCTCGCCGGACTTCTGGCGCCTGCGCATCGAGCCGACCGAGCAGGTGCAGTTCCGACCCATGCCGGTAGACACCGACGGCGCCGTCGCCGCCGCCCTGCAGAAGCGGACCGACCTGAATCAGTCCCGCAAACAGCTCGAGGCCGTCGACGTGAACATCCGGTACTTCAAGAACCAGACACTGCCGGACGTGAACGCGTCGCTCACCTACTTCGCGCAGGCCATCGGCGGCACGTCGTTCATCCGCGATCCGAGCTCCGGCTTCCCCGGGACGGTCGTCGGCGAGCTCGAGAAGAGCTACCCCAGCACGCTCGGCACGATGTTCTCGGGCGACTTCCCGACCTGGACCCTCCAGTTCCAGGTCGCGTATCCGATTGGCCAGGCCACTGCCGAGGCCTCGCTCGCCCGCGCACGGTTGCAGGACCAGCAGTCGCGGCGGCAGCTGCAAAGTCAGGAACTGCTGGTCGCTACGCAGATCCGTGAGTTCGCCCGTCAGGTGCAGACCAACACCAAGCGCGTGGAAGCCACGCGCGCGTCGCGGGTCCTGGCCGAACGCCGCCTCGAAGCCGAGGAGAAGAAGTTCCAGGCCGGCATGACGACGAGCTTCCTCGTGTTCCAGGCCCAGCGCGACCTGAACCAGGCGCGCAACAACGAGCTGCAGGCCCTCGTCGATTACGTCAAGTCGACGGTGGACTTCGAGGCCTCGCAAGAAACGCCCCTACAGGGAACCTCCGTCCCGGCAGCCGTGAAC
>DATLLC010000218.1:0-9567 GCA_035538015.1 Vicinamibacterales bacterium | reverse complement strand
CGTACCAGGCGGCGGGGAATGCCGGCGTCGTGGCCGGCCACCCCCAGATAGCTGCGTCGCACGCGGCCGTCCTTCAGCAGGCACGAGATGACCCACGTGGCCGTGTTGATGGGCACCGCGAAGGCGATGCCCTGTCCGCCGAGGATGACGGCGGTGTTGACGCCGACGACCTCGCCGCGGCTCGTCACGAGTGGCCCGCCCGAGTTGCCGGGATTGAGCGCCGCGTCGGTCTGGATCAGGTTGTCCATCAGCCGAACCGTGCGGGCGCGAAGCGAGCGGCCCAGTGCGCTCACCACGCCCGTCGTCACTGTGTGCTGGAAGCCGAACGGGTTGCCGATGGCAATCACGACCTGACCCGGCCGCAGCGTCGCCGAGTCTCCTAACGGCGCGCTCGTCAGATCGGGCGCAGTGACGCGGAGCACGGCCAGGTCGGAATGGGGATCGTCGCCGACGATATCCGCGCTGAGAACACGCCCATCGGTGAGCGACACCGATATCTCGGTGCCGGCCGCCACCACATGGCTGTTGGTCAGGATGAGCCCGTCGGGCGTGAAGACGAAACCCGATCCGGCGCCGCCAGAGGGCGCCTGGCGCGACCGCCCCTCCCTAGCCCCGCCGCTCACCTCCACCTTGACGACGGCCGGCCCGACGCGCTCCACGGCCTCGACCACCGCACGCGAGTACGCATCGAGGAGCTCGAGGTCGCGGGGCACGTCAATCACGAGATCACCAGATAGATCCGCCAATAGCTCGACAGCTCAAGAGATCGTCAGATCGATCACCACATCACCACATCAAGACATCACCAGATTCATCGACCCGATTCATCCTGCAGCCATCTGGACTTCAAATCTCGATAACCCCCAACCTCAACCCCTTCTGCACCGCCTCCGTTCTCGTCGACGCGCCCAACTTCCCGAAGATGGCGCCGAGGTGGAACTTCACCGTGTGCTCGGTGACGCCGAGCTCCACCGCAATCTCGCGGTTGTGCAGTCCTTCGGCCACCAGGCGCAGCACCTCGAACTCTCGAGGGGTGAGACTCTCGACCGGCGGATCCGCGCGAGTGCGCGTGAGCTGCGGGTGTGGGTTCAGCCGCATCCACGCTTCGGGCGAAACCAGAACGATGTCGGCCCACGCTGGATCGCTCACCAGTTTCCATCGCTGGTCCTCCGCGAGGCGCGCGGCCAGTGCCGCGCGTTCGTCGGCACTCGTGCCCGCGATGAACACACGAATGGGATCGGCCACAGCGATCCCAGCTTACTCGCGGGCTGTCATCGGTGCCGCTCGCCGACGGTGATGGCGACGTCTTGCGCCGCGGTGCCACGCAGCACCGTCACGGCCACGGCCTTTCCGACGCGGTCACCACGCAGCCGCATCACCAGCTGTTCCGGCGCCTGCACCGGTTCCCCGTCGAATCCGACGATGAGGTCACCGACCAGGAGCCCGGCCGTGTCCGCCGGACTGCCCTCGACGAGCCCCGTCACCAGCAGCCCGTACTCCTGTGCTCGCCCCGCGCGCTGCCGAACCGGCAGGATCACGGACGTCGAGCTGATGCCGATGAAACCCTGGCGTGCACCGCCTTGCGCCGCCACGTCCTGGGCGGCGGCCGCGGCCAACGCGATCGGCACCACGATGGTCGTCCCGCGGATTGCCCCAGCGGTGATGAGGCCGAGGGCGCCGCCATCGCCATCCGCCAGCGCGCCCCCGGTGAGTGCGCCGTGAGGGGCCGAAGCAATGCGGATCACACGCTGGATCTCGGAAGTGCGACCCGTGCGCAAAGGCCCGCCGACCACGGCCACAGAGGTGAGATGGGCGAACACCCCGCCGCTCCACGTCCGGCCCACGGCAACCGCCAGGTGTCCGACCTTCGGTTCGGCCGCAGGACGGGCGGGGGGAACTCCCAGGTCGGGCGCTCGCATGACGGCGAGGCCGGTGGCCGGACTACGCCCCAGCACCGTGCCCTCGACGGTGTGGCCATCGCCACGGCGAACGATCACCGCATCGTCCTCCAGATGCTGGGCGGGTGTGACGACGAGGTCCTCGGCGACGACCAAGCCTCCCACTGGATGGCGCCGCGCTGCCACCTGAACCACCGAAACGGCAGCCTGCTCCGCGGCGTGCGCAAGCTGCGATGACAAGGTCGAAAGAATGTCGGTCATGCGAACACGGTAGGCTGCTCGTCCCGGGGCCGGGATCAGCCGTTCGGCTAGGCCAGCGTGTCTTTTGCCTTCTGCCTTCCCGCGCTCTCCCTTGTAAGATCGATGCCGTGCCGCGTTCCGACGTGTCCGCTCCGCCGTCAGCCATGACCCTGACCGAGGCTGCCACCCTTCTGGAGCGATTGCAGCGCGAACTGCGCAAGGTCATCGTCGGTCAGGACGCGGTGGTGGCGGAGGTCCTGATCGCGTTCCTCGCGGGAGGGCACTGTTTGCTGCGCGGTGTGCCCGGACTGGCCAAGACCTTGATCATCAAGACCCTGGCTGATGCAGTCCACCTGAAATTCAGCCGTATCCAGTTCACGCCCGACCTGATGCCCTCCGACATCCTCGGCACCGAGGTGATCGAGGAGGATCGGACGAATGGAGCGCGGGTGATCCGGTTCCTGCCCGGGCCCATCTTCGCCAATATCATCCTCGCCGACGAGATCAACCGGACACCGCCGAAGACGCAGTCCGCGCTGCTCGAGGCCATGCAGGAGTATCAGGTGACGATCGGAGGCCAGCGATACGCACTCGACCGCCCGCTGTTCGTCCTGGCCACGCAGAATCCGATCGAGCAGGAAGGCACGTATCCGCTGCCTGAGGCGCAGCTCGATCGCTTCATGCTCAACGTCGTCATCGGCTACCCGACGGCCGCGGACGAGCGTGTCATTCTCGCGCAGACCACCTCCGCCACCGAGCATGTGGCCTCACCGGTGGCCGATGGAACGGACATCGAGGGCGCCCGGCTGCTGGTGCGCGAGGTCGTCGCCGCGGACAACGTGGTGGACTACGCCAGCCGGCTGGTGCGCGCGACGCGCCCGGGGTCGTCAGAGGAGGCGCCCGATTTCGTTCAGCAATGGGTGCGGTGGGGCGCGGGTCCGCGGGCGGGGCAGGCGCTGCTCCTGGCTGGCAAGGCCCGAGCCGTGCTGCAAGGGCGGCCCGCGGTGTCGCTCGAGGACATCCGCGCGGTAGCCCCTCCCGTCCTCCGTCACCGTGTGCTCGTGAACTTCCAGGCCGAGGCGGACGGTATCGACGCCGAAGCCGTCGTGGCGCGCCTGCTCGAGGCCGTCCCGGCGCGGACGCGCTCGTAGCCTCGAAGGGCGCAGGATGTCACGTCCGCACGTCACCACAGCGGCCGAGCTCTCAACGCTCCGCGATCTCGAGTTCGTCGCCCGCACGACGGTCGAGGGCTTGCGTCACGGGCTTCACCGGAGCCCGTTTCACGGCTACAGCGCCGAGTTCAGCCAGTATCGACACTACCGTCCCGGCGACGATCTCCGGTACGTCGACTGGAAGCGGTTCGCCCGCACCGACCGCTTCTACACTCGCCAGTTCCGCGAGACGACGAACCTGTCCGCGCTGTTCGTGGTGGATGTGTCGCTGTCCATGGACTACGGCGGCAAGTTCGCTCTGGCGCAGCGTATGGCCGCGGTGCTGGGAACCCTGGTGCTCGATCAGGACGATGCCGCGGGCCTGCTCAGCGTGAGCGACACGGTGAACTACCTGCCGCCTCGCAGCGGCCATCGCCATCTCACGCTGTTCCTGCGGGAGCTCGCGACACGTCGCCCTCGAGGCGCCACTCCGTTTGCCGCCGCACTGGAGCGAGCCGGACTCCTGCTGACGCAGAAAGGCCTCGTCATCGCAGTCTCTGACTTCTACGACGCCGACGTCGTGGTGGCATTGCGCCGGTTGGCGCGGATGGGCCACGAGGTGGTGGTGGCGCAGGCACTCGACGTGGACGAGCTCGCGCTCCCCGAGTTGGGCGCGGTGGAGTTCGTGGACGCGGAGACGGGCCGCACGGTGGTGGTGGAGTCGGGCGCGGCGGCGCCCGGTTATGCGGCTCGCGTGCACGCCTGGTTGAGCCGCCTCGAGGCCGACCTTCGGCGCGACGGCTTCGACTACCTGCGCGTCACGACCGGCGATAACCTCGAGCGCTCGCTGCGGCGGTTCCTCGTGGCGCGGACAGGAGGCGCCTGAGTGGGAGTCACCTTCCTCCAACCGGCGGTGTGGCTGACGGCGCTCGCGGTCGCGCTGCCCGTGGCGATTCACCTGCTGACGCGCGCGACGCGCAAACCCGTCACGTTCCCGACTATTCAGTTCCTGGAGACCACGCGGCTCTCGGCGGCGGCCCGCCACGCCATTCAGGACCGGCCGCTCCTGTTGCTCCGCGTCGCGATCGTGCTGCTGGCCGTGGCGGCGCTGGCCGGGCCCATCCTCGTGACGCCGGCCCGCGAAGCCGCCTGGCGCGCGCGGGTGGCCCGGGCCGTGGTGCTCGAGGATCGCACCGCTGCGCCGGAGGACGAGCTGAGGTCCGCGGCGGTTGCACGGACGTTTGCCCGCCTGCGGTTGCGCGACGCCGTTGCCGATGGCGTACGGTGGCTGGAGCAGCAGGATCCCAAGACGCGAGAGATTGTCGTGCTGTCCGCGTTCCGGCGAGGCGCTACCGACGCGGCGGACTTTGCCGCGGTGCCCGGCCACGTGGGCATCCGTCTGGTACGGACGTCGGATGGCAGCTCGATGCGGGAACGCGAGATCTCAAAGATCGTCTGGCGCGAAGGGCGGGCCGTTCGGGTCCTCGAGCGGCTCACCTTGACACCAGACTCGACCGAGGTTCGTGAGCTCGAGGCGACCGCCCTGGACGAAGCGCCCGTGCGCGTCACGGCGACGCCCGCAGACCAGCCAGCCGCGGATGCCGCGCTGCGCGCGGTGTTACGCCGAGGGCTGCGTCTGCCGCCGGCGGGGCTGCTCGAGCCCATCACGGTCCGCTGGCCGGGCGATGTCGAAACGCTCGCCAAGCTGCTCGAAGCGCGGCTCGAGGCGCCGGTCGACGCCTGGGAGCCCGAGACGCTGCCGGACGCCAGCTCGGCGTCCATCGCGCGTGAGCCGGCGCCGCAAGGGAGCCCTACGCCAGTTGACGCCGGTGACCGTCGGACCTTCTGGGCCCTCGCTCTCGCGCTGCTCGTTGCTGAGATCTGGTTCCGCAAGGGTGCCGCATGGAAGTAGCGGCGCTTGTCCGGGACGCCCAGCGCCGGCTTCGTCTCGCCTCCGTCCTCGGAGGCCTGGCGGCCGCCTTCGTCGCGCTTGCGGCATCGGTGTCGCTGGCCGGCCTCGGCTGGGGACGGCCGGTCCTCGGTGTAACGGTCGGCGGGCTGCTCGGCACCGGGCTCGTCCTTGCCGCCCTCCGCCGCGCCACCGCACGGTGGACGCCCTCGAGCACGGCGGCCTATGTCGAAGAGCGCGCGCCGGGGCTCGACAATCTCCTGGTGACGGCGACGGACCTGACGACGGGTGTGATCGACGCTTCCGCGCGCATGCGTGCCGAGGTCACACGGCAGGCAGCGGCTCGGATTGCCACCCTGCGGCCCCAGGCGGTGGCGCCTGTTGCTGGTCCCGCATGGTTGCTGACGATCATCGCCATCGGCACGCTCGCGGTGATCTGGTCGGCTTGGGAAACCCGGGACCTGCCGCGCCCGAGCCAGCCCGTTCCTGACGCCGGCCGCCGATTGCAATCGATCCTCGCGACCATCACGCCGCCCGCGTACCTCGGACGCCCTGTCGCGCAAATCGAGGACCCGGAGCAGGTGACTATTCCAGCCGGGGGCCGCCTGAGGCTCGAAGTCCGCTCGAGCACGGCGCTCGCCTGGATCGAGGAGTCGGGGATGAGCCTGCGTCCGATGATCGGCGCGGGCGATGGTCGGTTTGCCGTCGAGTGGACGCCCGGCCAGACCACGGCAGTCGTCGTCGCGGCCGGTGAGGCCGGTGCGAGGGCCGACGAGTCGCGCCTCCTGCAGATAGTCGTCGCGGCGGATGAGTCCCCGCGCGTAGCGATCACCGAGCCTGGCAGGGACCTGGCGTTCGGCACGTCCAGCGCCGCCGTGGACGTGAGCATCGACGCCAACGACGCCGAGGGACTGCAGGCTGTGCGACTCGCGTACGTGCGCATGTCGGGATCGGGTGAGGCCTTCGCGTTCAACGAGGGACAGGTGCCCGTCACGCTGGAGCGGCTGGACGCACGGCACTGGCGCGGGCGGGCCAGGTTGTCCTTGGCATCGCTGCGGCTCGAGGAGAGCGATTCGGTCGTCTATCGCGCGCTGGTCCGCGACACGAACCCCGCGGCAGACTGGGTCTCATCGGACGCTTTCACGATCGACGTCGGCCGCCGGGTCGAGTTCGCCAGCGCCGGCTTTGCGGTGCCTGACGAGGAGGGCCGCTACGGCCTCAGTCAGCAGATGGTGATCGTCAAGACCGAGCGGCTGCAGGCGGACCGCCGTGACCCGAGCCCTGAGCTTTGGACCGAACGCTCGCGGCTGTTGGCAATGGAGCAGCGGATGGTCCGCGCCGAGGTGGTCTTCCTGAGCGGAGGAGAGGTGGCAGACGAGGTCGAGGAAGCGGCGCAGTCCCACGAGCTTCAGGAGGGCCGGCTCGAGAATGCAGGCCGGGGCGAAATGCTCAAGGCGATCAACGACATGTCCAGGGCCGAGGCGTTCCTGAACGGCGGCGACACCGTGCGTGCGCTGGTCGCGGAGCGGGCCGCGCTCGTCGCGTTGCAGAAAGCCTTCGACCGGCGGCGCTATTTCCTGCGCACCATGGCCGAGCGATCGCGGATCGATCCGACCCGCAGGCTCACTGGCGATCGCGCTCGGGCGCAATCGCGCACGCGAGACGGGCGGATCGAGACGAATGCGACGCTCGTCGGTTTGCGCGGGCTCATGCGGGATCTGGCCGATGTGGCCGAACGTGGAGAACCGGCGCCCGTCGGACTAATCGCGCGCGTGGCATCGGTCGATCCGTCGGCCGGCGAGTGGCGGCGACAGGCGGCCCGACTGGCCGCGGCGGCGTCACCGGCCGAGCGGCAGGAGGCGGCGCGCGCGGCCATGGCACGTCTGGCCGCGGTCGGGCGCGAACGATCGGGTCAGTCCGCTCCCGTCCCCGTCCTCAGCGCGCTGCGCGGATGGTGGGCCGAGGAACGGCGCGAGGACAGTCGGCCATGAGGCTGGCCGAGCTGCTGCGCCTCACCGCGCTGGGCATCGCCCTGATGTGCTGGCTGGATCCTCCGGTGATCATCGCCCCCGCGCCGCCGGTGATCGTGAATGCGGCGGTGGTGCATTCACCGCGTGACGGGGGGCCGGCTCGAAGCGGTGAGACCTTCACCATTGCAGAGGCCATGAATGAGGTCGCTCGACAACTGTCCGACCAGTTGGCCGCGGCTGGCACCCTGCGCGTCCACGAGGTGTCGGCCGGTGACCCCGTCCCCTGCGATGCGCTGCAGCCCTGTGTGGTCATCACCGAGGGCGCGGCGGTGCTCGTGCCCGGCGATCGCAAAGGCCCGCTCTCGATCGTCCAGGTCGGGGATGGACTGTCTCCCAACGTCGAGGCGAAGGCCTTGTCCATCGCCCCCGCGCACATTGCGGGCCAGGCCACGGCCCGAGTGTCGCTCGCGGCCGCGGGGCTTCGTGGGCACACCTCGCGAGTGCGTCTGTTCGATGGCGAGGCGGTGGTAGGTGAGGCCTCGCATCAGTGGACGTCGGATGGTGAGGTCGCGCTCGACGTGCCATGGTGGCCCGTCCGGGCAGGCGCCCGCACGCTGGTGGCACGGGTGGTCACCGATGGAATCGAGGAGCGGACGGGAGTAGACAACGACGTCGCGGACCGGGTGCTCGTAGAGGGCGAGCGGTGGCCGATTGTCACTTTCGAGCGCCGCCCGTCGTGGGCCGCGACCTTCGTCCGACGGGCGCTCGAGAGCGACGCGCGATTCGACGTCTCGACCCTGACCGAACTGGCGCCTCGCGTGAGCGTCTCGACGGCCCGACCGGCGCCGCTCGGTCGCCTGGACGCGGTTCGAGTGGTCGTGGTTGGGGCGCCGGATGCGCTGTCAGCCGAGGATGTCAACGGGCTCGATCGCTTCATCCGTCAGCGCGGCGGCGCGGTCGTACTCCTGCCAGACCGTCCAATCACCGGACCTGCGACGCGCCTCGTCCAGCAGCGGTGGCGGGAGCGGCTCGAGGACCAGGCCTCTGCCGCGGGACCGCTGCGTGCCAGCGAGTGGCTGGTCGTGTCCGAAGTGGGACCCATGGACCTCGTCTGGGGCCAGTCGAGCGACGGCGCCGCGATCGTGGCCACGCCCGTGGGCGCCGGGATGGTGCTGATCTCCGGCGCGCTGGATGCCTGGCGCCATCGTACGGCTGACGGGGCACACGACGGTTTCTGGCAGGCCACGGTCGCCCGACTTGCCGCGGGCGTCGGCGCGACCGTGTCGCTCGATCTGGGCGACGGGGACACGACGGACGGCGACGGCACGGCGCGCGTCCTTGCACGGACGACCCGAACGATCTCCGCCTGGCAGGTCACGGCGACTCGCACGTGCGCGGATGGCGCGACCACCGTCGTCCGGATGTGGCCGGCGGACGCGACCGGCGCCTTCTGGGGACGTGTACCAGTAGGGTCGCGCGTCGATTGCCGCCTCGATGCGCGAGTGGCTGGGGTTGGCGAGGCGTCGATGCCGCTCGGCCAGCCACTCGCCGTCGACTGGTCCCCGCGTTGGACCCAGGCCAGCATGGAGGCCGTGGCGACGGGCAGCGGTGGGCTCTTCGTATCCGATGGTGTCGTCGGTCCACTCGTAGACCAGTGGCTTCGGGCGCGAGGGACGGAGCGCCGCCCTGAACCGCGCTACCCGATGCGGTCGTGGTGGTGGGTGCTGCCCTTCGTGGCCAGCCTGTCGGGCGAGTGGTGGCTCCGCCGACGGGCCGGGCTCCGATGATAAAGTGACACGGTTAGGTTCTCACCTCATGTCGTATTCGAGCGACGAAGTCAAAGCGATCACCGACAAGGTGCTCAACATGTGCAAGGCCGACGGGGTGAAGGTGGACTTCGCCGGCGGCGAGCGCTCGGCGACGCGGTTCGCCAATTCCAGCATCACGGCCAACCTGATCGAGAACGACCAGGAGGTGCAGATCACGGTCTACTACGGCAAGAAGACCGCGACGGCCACCACCCACCAGTTCGACGACGCCTCGTTGAAGCGGACGATCGAGGCGGTGCAGGCACTGGCGCAGCGCAAGCCCGAAAACCCGGAAGTGATGCCGCTGATCAAGCCGCCGCAGCAGTACATCGACATCGACGCGGCGCTGCCCTCGGCCGTGAACTTCGGGCCGGCGGAGCGGGCGCAGATGGTGAAGGTCAGCACCGACCTCTGCGAGAAGAAGGGAGTGCTTGGCGCGGGCTATATCCCGAAGTTCGACTGGGTCGAAGCGAGCGCCAACTCCGAGGGCCTGTTCACCTACTTCCATTACGCCGACGCCAGCTTCATTTTGACGTGCCGCACGCCGGACCAGACCGGGTCGGGCTGGGCGGGCACGACCGGCGTCAAGGA
>DATLLC010000217.1:0-2778 GCA_035538015.1 Vicinamibacterales bacterium | reverse complement strand
CCGGGCCGCCCGGAGTTCGCGCCGGTGCTCATGGGCGACGATGTCGTTGGGATCGTCGGAACGGGTACCGTAATAGCGGAAATTGCCCACCGGCCGGCCGGGCGCGAAACGGCTGACGAGCACGCGATAGTTGCCGTTCGGCAGGCGCGCGGCGCGATCGAACACGAGGTCCAGATCCCGTTGCCGCAGGCGCCGACGCTTGCCGTTGAGCGGGTCTCGCATGGTCGCCGTCTCGGTGATGGCGAGCGAAGCGCGATCGAGCTCGGCCAGATGGACCTCGACGACGAAGTACCCCATCGCGTGGTAGAGCGCCGTCCCGATCGTTTCCACGCCACTCGCCAGCTCCTGATTCGATGGCGGGTCCACCTCGATCTGGTAGATCTGGCCCGCGGGATCGGTCATCCGGAACCCGGGCTGCACGCCCGATCCCTTTCCACCGGAAACAACCCAGCCCTCGATCGTGACACCGTCGCGCTGGTCGGGACCACTGACGACGTCGGCGACGCTCATCGGGCGCCGGCCAATCCGGTTGGCGAACCAGCTCGAGTCGGGCACTTCGTCCACGGTATTGACGTTGAGTGCGCGGACGTCGCGCCGTTCGCCGGGCGAGCCGAAGGTGTTGACGATGAAATCATAGCCGTTGGTGTCTTCGACCTCGCCGACCTTCGTGGCATCGACCGCGCGATCGTCGTCGATCCAGATCGGATCGTCCGGATAGAATCGCGGCGTCGCGGCGGCGACGGCAGCGGCCGCGAACATGACGGCCACCGGGCCCAATCCCGGGTACAGGCGACGCGGCTGGCGGGGCGCACCCATCAGAACACACCTCCCCACACCATGTAGAGGTGCGTGCCGTCGCGGCTGCCGAAGCCGGCATCGACCCGGAAGATGATCCCATTGTTGGTGTTGAAGCGGAATCCGAAGCCGTAGTCGCTCTGCAGCCCGTCGAGGTTGAGATCGGATCGGTCGAGCGGCGTCTTGCCCGCGTCGTAGAACAGGGCGCCGTCGAGCCCGCTCCAAATCTCCCAGCGATACTCGGCCTGCAGCAGCAACGCGTGCGGGCCTCGGAATCGATACATCCGGAAGCCCCTCAGCGTATCGTTGCCGCCGAGACTCGGCATGCCGTAGAACGGCACGGTGTGACCGTCCTTGACATCGGACGTGGACATGAACGCGCGGAGCCCGAACACGCGGCGGCCCGCCAGGAAGCCGACGAACTGACGGAGATCGAGATCGAAGCGATTGAAGGTATAGGCGCCGGTCGTCCGATCGTCGTAATGCGACAGGTCGGCCCGGATGAACCCGCCCTGGCGTGGATAACGCGGCTGGCGGTAATCGAGCTCGAAGAACCCGTGCGTGCGCAGATAATCGGCGCGCTGGCTCACGCCGGGCGCCTCCGCCTCCGTGAACACGTCCTCCGTGTCGGGCAGGTTGTCGTCGTTCCCGCGCCCGATGCTGGGCGTCAGGTACTCCAGGCTGCCGCCGACGATCATCTTCGAGAACGGTCGCACGCCCGCGCTGGCGCCGACGATGGTGCTGCGTAACCCGTAGTCGGACTGGGCATCGCGGTCGGAGGTCGGGCCGAGACCGAAGAAGTACTCGCCGGCGTAGTCGCGCCGGCCGGCCCAGCCCTCGACGAGCAGCCGCTTGTGCGCCAGCTCGGGGAAGCGAATCCGCCCTTCCGCCGCGAAGTAGCCGCGGGTGGAGCCGGCCACCCAGACATCGAGCGCACCGTAGTTGTTGAGGAGGTCGCGATCGCGGTACCCGAGCCCGTACGCAAACCCGCTCCCCACCGTCAAACTGCCGAGCTTCGGATAGAACCCTTCGCGATCGAGGATGAAGATGGCGCGATCTTCGAAGACGTCGAGTCCGCGCTCGAGGGCGTTCGGCTCATGCGGTCGCGTCGCCTGCGCTTTGGCCGCGCGCTCGGCGCGCAGGGCCTCAGCCCTCGTGGCGGGTGGCGGCTCGGTCTGTGCGTCAGCGGGGGTTGACGAGACGAGGATTGCGACGAACGAGAGCACGAGAGCTCCGGCTCTGGCGTGAGGCGTCGTCATGGAGAAGAGCCGATCCTAACCCGGCTCGGGCCGAGGCGGATCATTCTCGTCCTGCTGCGGCGCAACCGTCAGCGGCTCGTGGCAGAGATCACGTTGAGCGGCGACAGGTTGCAGCAGGCGGACTGCGACCCCGCGTCCGGCCAGAACAGGAACAACTGCACGGCGTACTGGCCCTCTCGTCCTTCTCGGACCTCGAGGTCGACGGCGAATGCGCCCGATCGGCCGACTTCGCCGAACTCGCGGACCGCACGACTGTCTTCATCGGTGCTCGGCCACAACCGGAGCAGAATCTGGTTGAAGTCGTTGCGATCGCAAGGGGTGACGCGACCGGCGACCCGGAAGCGCTCGCCGGATCGGACCCGGGCACGTGGCGCCTGTGTGAACTCGAATTCACGGCAGTCGGTCGCGCCGAACGCCGCGGGATCGACGTCGTGCGGCTGGCCAAGGCGCGGATGCACCCTGGGGCGAATGTCGGTCATGAGGTCGATTCGTCGGGCAGTCGTGACGTCGAACGATGGCTGCCCGTCGTAACTGATCACACCGCTTCCCGTCGGATCCTCGAGCCGGGCCGAAAAGAAATGTTGTGGTACGCCTCCACCCCCAGCAACGTACCGGCGCTTCCGTATTGCGCGAAGCGCGAGACCCGGTCCTTGCCGATGCCGTTCACCTGGTTCTGCACCGTCTGGTGATAAGCGGTGAACTGATCGATGTGAATGGCCCTCGG